>JAKUTI010000045.1 GCA_022448765.1 Pseudomonadales bacterium | reverse complement strand
GAAGTGGTAATCATGGCTTGAAATGGGGTTGGTACACCGAGGCTATTGCTTAATTCGACAGGGAGTTATTTCCCCGACGGTCTCGCCAATCGCTCCGGTCTCGTGGGTAAGAATCTGATGTTCCATCCTTGGGGCCTCGTGAGTGGCGTGTTCGATCAGCCCTTAGCATCGCATTTCGGCCCGCAAGGTTCTTGCATGTTAAGCCAAGAGTTCTATGAAACGGATCTGAATCGAGACTTTGTCCGCGGATATAACATGCAGATTACGCGTGGCGTTGGGCCAGTGGCGACGGCTCGAAACGGCGTGGCCCAGGGAAAGATTCCTTGGGGAAAGGGCCATCATCGGGCTTTTGAGAAGTACTACGATCGTACGATTTATATGGGACTTTGTTGTGAGGACTTACCCGAGGAGCACAACACGGTGACCCTGGATCCGAAGCTCACGGACTCGCACGGTATACCTGCGCCCAAAGTTACCTATACCTTGAGCGAAAACAGCAGGAAGATGCTTGATCATGGGCTGGAAAAGGGGGTAGAGGTCATGCAAGCGGCGGGTGCGTGGGATATTCAGAGTCACGGACATGTGCGTATGGCGGGCTGGCATCTGCTGGGTACTGCTCGAATGGGCAAAGACACTTCGCGTTCTGTAGTGAACGAGTGGGGTCGCAGCCACGACGTGCGTAACCTCTTTATTGTCGATGGCAGCGTCTTTGTGACGTCGGGGGCGGTTAATCCAACTACCACGCTCCAGGCGGTGGCCCTGTACATTGCAGATGCGATGAAAAGAAATCTCGCGAATTTGTTTGATTAGGAGAACGGGTGAGTTCTGACGACATCATTAGTTCTGATGCCAGCCTTGATGCGGAGCAGTCGCGTACGTTCGTCACGGTATTGGACCTGATTATTCCGGCGAGCGATGACGGGCGGTTTCCGAGTGCGGCAGACATGGATGTTCTTGGGTATATCGTCAAAACTGAGCCGGAGCTACTCGATACAATCCGTCTCGAACTCGACCGACTCAATGCGGTTTCGAAAGATCTTCACGGGGTGGCATTCGGCGACGCGTTAGGCGCTGAAAGACAAGCGCTTCTGGACGAAGTGCGAGGCGACGAACCGAAGTTCTTAAGAGACTTAGCGCTACAGACCGTGACTCTTTATTACCAAGACGATCGAGTCATGGAGGCGATCGGTTTGGAAGCAAGACCACCTTTTCCGAAGGGTTATGAAGTGGTCGCGGGCGACCTTTCACTGTTGGATCCCGTCCGCGCGCGCGGTCAAGTTTACCGTGACGTCGAGTCGTGACGGATTCTTGCAATGTCTGACTCGGGTTATGGGATGTTTGTAAAGGACGAGAAGTTCGTGAAGCGGAGCTGGATCGTTCTTGGTGTGGTATTGCTTGCGTGTCCTCTCGTGTATTCAGAAGAATTAGTCGTAACGATGTCAATTATTGGCGTGGACAAAGAATACGCCAACATACGTACGTCCTTTTCTTCGACGGATTGGCACAAGCTTGGCATGACCGTTGGTACGCCGATGGCTATCGAGCATAAGGGTACTCGTGTGCAAGCGACTTTTGTCGAGAGCTACGGCGACGTATCCGAGGGAAGCTGGCTGGGTCTTGTGGAAGATAACCAGCTGAAAATAGCGATTAGTTTTGGTCATGCGTGCGAAGTCTTGGATTGTGCGATCGGTGATCAAATGACCATGACCGTGATGCGCCCTCGAAATAGCGTGCACGAAGACTGAAATATCGATGTGGTCTAGAGGATGACCGCGCGTAAAGGTTCGGGGCGCTATTCAATCGAAGGCTCCAATATTGAACAGGTGCAGGAGAAACGTGATGGCAAAGCCTGGCTCTGAAGAATGGTTGGCATCGGTGGTCGAGGATGTCGTTGAACCGGAGCGTCCGATTATCGATACACACCATCATCTCTGGAAGACGCCTTCCTTGTGGGGTACCTATGAATTGGACGAGCTCTGGGCCGATACGGGCTCCGGCCACAACATCGAAAAGACTATCTTTATCGACTGTCATTCTGAATATCGAACCGAAGGGCCATCCCAGTTAAAACCCGTCGGCGAGACCGAGTACGTTGCTGAGGTCGCTGCTGAAAGTCGAAAGGACTCGGCTCGAGCAACTATCGCGGGAATTGTCGGTCATGCGAATATGACGCTGGGATCCGAGGTCGAAGAGGTTCTCGTTGAACATGAGCGCGCCGGCAACGGCCTTTTTCGAGGGATACGGCATGCGGGACCGTCTGACGACACCGGAACGCTCACCAACGCGGGTGGGAGGTGGCCTTGTCCGTATGGTCGCGACGATTTTCGAGAAGGTGTGAAGACGCTTGGTCGAATGGGATATACCTACGATACCTGGCACTTCTTTCACCAAAATCAAGATTACCTTGCGTTAGCCCTGGCGGTACCTGAAACCACCATGATCCTTGACCACTTCGGAACGCCCCTTGGTGTGGGGGCATACGCGGGGCGTCAGGACGAGATATTTGAGCAGTGGAAAAGTGATATCGCAGATATCGCTCAGTGCCCAAACGTGTATGCCAAGTTGGGTGGCATGGCCATGCCCGACAATGGATTCGGGTGGGATCAGAACGATTACCCACCTTCTTCTGATGAATTTGCCGAGGCGCAGCGGCCATATTATTTGCATACGATCGAGTGCTTTGGACCGGACCGTTGCATGTTTGAAAGTAATTTTCCGGTCGATCGGTTGTCTATCTCCTACCAAGTGTTATGGAACGGCTTCAAGAAGATCGTCGCGAATTTTTCGAATGAAGAAAAACATGCCATGTTTTATGGGACCGCCGCGCGGATCTACCGTGTTTAATGGGCAAACTGGGACTAGGAAACGATCGATTGCTGTTAGTTTGCGGATTCTAGAATTTCGGTATTTCGACCCGACTGAGAGAGGAATTCTATGAGTCGATGCGCGCTTGGGTTAGCGACCTTCATTTGTTCGATTACCGTCTGTGCTGAGATTCGAATCACAGCGGATGTTGTGTACGGGCATAAAGATGGGATGGCTTTGACGTACGATGTCTTGGCTCCTGAGCGTCCTAATGGGGCGGGTATTCTCAGTATGATTAGCGGCGCTTGGTATTCGATTTGGCAAGCGCCCGAGCAGCGGCTCGGCTCAATGCAGCATCTTCTTGATGCAGGTTATACGGTTTTCGCGGTACACCACGGCAGTGCGCCTCGTTTTAACGTTGTCGAAGCGGTCTCGGATGTTCGAGCGGCCACGAGACATATCGTCGCGCGCGCCGCCGATTACAAGGTCGATGCAAAACGTCTGGGCGTAACCGGTGCGAGTGCGGGTGGGCATCTATCTTTGATGCTCGCGTTGAATCCAGAGGGCAAGGACGAAGAGCTGACTGGTCGAAGACGATGGTTGGGTCCGCGATATGCGTCTTCGGCGAAAGCCTCAGCGCCTCTTGCCGCCGTGGTCGCCTACTTTCCCCCTGTCGATATGACGGCGTTTATGAGTCAAGACGAAAGATCTCCGCAACTAAAGATAACTGAGTCTGAAGCTGTTGCGATCTCGCCGGTAGAGTATGCAACGGAAGGCGACCCGCCCGTCTTGTTGATACATGGAGACGTGGACCGCGTGGTTCCAATTGAGCAGAGCGAAATCTTGGTCAAGGCGATGAATCAGAACAATATGACCTATGACCTAATTGTCATGGAGAGCGCTGGACACGGATTTCGGGGTGAGCAAGCTGAGCAAGCTCGATCTGCGATGGTCGCGTGGTTCGATGAACATTTGGGCCCGTAGCGAACGGCACGGTTGCCTCCTTGGCTAATGAGCCAGAGTCGCTGCTAACGCGTCTTCATACCCGCGGCAAGATACGCGGCGTCGATGACCCGCATTTGTTTTACGGCGTCGGCACTATCGGTTGGGAGCTGTCTTCCGTTTTGAACGGCATCAACGAAAGCGTCGAGCTGAAACGCGTAGGTCGGCCGACGGGTAAATTCCTCCTCGCTTGATTCAGTCCCCACCGTTAACTCGATTTTGTTGCCGTGTTGGGGGACCAGCGGGTTCACCACGAGCATTCGCCCGTTGGAGCCCCGCACTTCCATATCGGCAGCGAATCCAGGGTCGCACATCGATCCTACCGTCCTTGCCGTAAGACCGTCTTTCAGCTCGTAATCTACTTCCAATCGTAGATCGACATCTGGATTCCCGATCTTAGCTGTTGCCGAGACGACTTTTGGCTCTGACTTTGTAATGTGGCGCAGCCACGAAATCGGGTAGCACCCCATATCCATGGTCGCGCCGCCGCCGGTTGCATAATGCATGCGGATACTCTCGGCGTTGGGTGTTCCGATCACGAATCGGGCATCAATATGTTCGAGTTTGCCTAGCGCACCGGATTCGACGATCTCTAAGGCGCGATCAAAAATCGGGTGATACCGGTAGTGAAAAGCTTCGATAAGCACGAGTCCCGTTTCTTGCGCAACATCGTGCATTTCTTCAGCTTCACGAGCGTTAAGTGCGAACGACTTTTCGCAAAGCACGTGTTTCCCTGCACGCAACGCTTTGACCGTGTACTCGAGGTGGTGGCTTATGGGTAAGGGGTTGTAGATGACGTCTAGTGAATCATCGGCGATGACGTCGTCGTAATGATCGTAGACAGAGTCGATCTGGTGGTGGTCGGCGAATTGCTGAGCACGTATGCGGTCCCTTGCTGCGATGGCCGCGACGACGACATCGGCGTTTTCTTTGGCCGGTTCCATGAGGGCCGAAGGAGTAATAGCTGCAGCGCCTAATGTACCGATTCGTAAAGGTGTTCCCACGTGTATGGATCCTCCGTCTATGGCTTTGAATGTTGCCTAAAGTTCAAACCAAGCGTCTTGACACAATCCTGGTGCGATCAAAAGTATACGATCAAAGTGATGGGTTACTCACGGGCGAAAACTCTAGAACCTGAGACTAAAGTTCGTACCCCAACTTAATTCGTCACGGCTCGCCCCCTCCGGGGGTGTCTCGTCATGGTCGTATTCGAATGAGACATTGATCAGGAACCATTCGTTTACGGTGAACTGTAACGAAGATTGAAGTGTAGCCAGATGGTCGCTAATCGAACCATCCAACCGAGGTTGAAGATACGCCGTGGTAAGAATGTCTATGTTTTCTGCAATGCCACGGCGGAAGTGGACGTATAGATTTGCACGAAGCGCTTTCTCTTCCTCCCTTGTTGTGGAACTCTGCGTTTCGTGCATGAGCGAGGCGCCGAGGCGCCAGTATGATTGGGGTGCAATTCGGACGCCTACTCCGACCAGTGAGCGTTGTTTAAGTAACCGATAAGGGTCTTCGCTTCGTTGGTAAAATCCCTCTACGGACATTGCCCCCTTGACGTTCCGCATCGCCCGCAGGTGGTAAAAACGCTTGTCAACAAAGCTTTCATTGTTTTTTGTTCGATAGGCCCCTGACGCGATAACGAACCGTTTCCATAACTCGCTGTTGTAATCAATGCGTAAGTCGACATTGACGTTGCGTCGATCCGTTGTCCCGTTGCTTCCGTCGATCCCGCCGGAAGCCGTGATTGATGCACCTTGTGTATCGTCGTTTCGTTGGTCTTCTATATTGACAACGGAAGCAACTGCCTCCGTTGCAAGGACTAGGGAGCATATAAGGCGGAGCGATTGATTAAGTGCGTATCGCCTCACGAAAACCGTGCCGGATCCCCTATCACACCCTCTTCTCGCAGCTTTGATAATACGTCGTCTGATAAGTCTAATTCGGATCCCAACAGTTCGTCGGTATGTTGGCCTAACCTAGGGGGCTGAGTTATGTCGACAGAGGATTCAGACATTCTTGGGGCAAATCCGAGGATGGGAACTCGGCCGTGGACCGGCAGATCCAGTTCATGAACAAAACCTCGCGATGTTAGGTGCTTGTCATGGTGTAACTCACCGGTATCGAGGCATGCAGAACAAGGGACCCCAGCCGCAGCGATCGTTTCCATGGCCTCGTATTTGGTTCGTTCGGCCGTCCAACCACTAATTTCCTGATAGAGAGCGGCCCCATTTTCTGCTCGCCCGCGATTGGTTTCGAACCGAGGATCGATTAGCAAATAGCCGCGGTCCATCGCGGCACAAAGCTCGTCCCAGTGTCCTTGCGTCACCGGCATCAGGTAAATGTAGTCGTTCGGTCCGAATGGTTTGCACGCGTATATATTGACGGGCGGAAGGCCGCCCGCGTTGCCATTACGACCAGTCGCTTGTGTGCCCCACGCCGACCCTATGAATGCGCGTGTCCTGACATAATAAATCATTGCTTCTTGCATCGAGATCTCGATCTCTTGACCGAGTCCGGTTCGTTCTTTTTGAATGTAGGCGGCCAGGATGGCCATCGCTGTTTGCACACCGGTTCCAGAATCGCCCGTCGTTGGTCCTGGCATCATCGGGGGTCCATCGGATTCACCGGTAATAGAGAATGCACCGGCTGCAGCTTGGGCCACCATGTCCATGCATCGGAAGTCCGAGTACGGCCCTGAGGTGCCGAAGCCTTTAATCCGTGCGTATATGAGGCCGGGATTGATGTCTCGAAGCGATGCGTAGTCGATGTTTAGGCGCTCAATGACACCCGGTCCATAATTTTCGACGAAGACATCAAAGTTCGGGACGAGTTGGAGCAGTAACTCTCTTCCTTGGTCAGTTCTTAAATCAATGGCGACACTTCGTTTGTTGGCGTTCCAGGCGCAAAAATAGGCTGAGTAATCTTTGTTTTCGGAGCGCCCGACGCCGCGGCCGGGATCTCCATATTCGGGTGCCTCAATCTTGACGACGTCGGCGCCCATCCATGCCAGCGCCTGGGTACAAGATGTACCTGCCTCGTATTGAGTCATATCGAGGATTCTCATCCCATCAAGGGCTGGCATAGGCGTCTCCGTTCGGTTTTCGTAATCCTAAGTCAAATCCGTTTGATGAGCATGCACTTAAACCATTTTGGACTGTATTTTCAGGTTATAGCGGTACGGGATTACTTTGTCGGCAATCTTACTGCTGTGGCATAAATCTAGGTTGAATCTATTAGATGAATATTACCTATTGATAAATAAGTATTTATTCACACAATGTATCGACCATCGAAATGGTTGGCGAAGCCCGAGGCAAACCGTTCACATTGAGCGGTATTCGAGTGTGAGAAGAAGCGTCTTGTTTGAGGGTCAGGATGTGGGCCAAACGTTCAGGGAAAAGATTTCAATTTGTTAGTACCGGTGTTGGAGGTCGGACGTGGCGAGTATGCGTAGGAAGCCAACCTCCCCTTGCACAATACTTATGCCAAGTTCTACGCGCGCGGATAACGTCTCCTTCAACCCGGCAAGAAAGATGGCTGCTGCATACAAAATATATGTGTCAGCCGCCGCGCGGGTAGGTGCTTCGCAGTATGCGTCGTCCAATCCTTCGAAGGCATCCTGCAGCGACTCGTACATGTTGCGCTTAGGGACAACACAGAATGCTGTTGTCCCCTGCGCTTCCCGGATTCGATGAAGATGCGTGTCTCGAAGAATCTTTACCCGGGATACAGCTCATCCGCCCATTTGCGTTAGGATACGCGCGGAATTGATGAGCACCCAAATGCACTTTTTTGGCACGAACGTCCTCCTCGGTCTGGCATTGGTTGCAGTACACGCTGACGCGTCTTTTTTTTCCGAATGCGGGTTTAATGGGACTCATAAGGAACCCAATTACCGACCCCACTCCGCTTTACTGAAGGATCCTCCCCGGTACCCGCGTGAGGCGCTTAGGCGCGGTACGGAGGGATTTGTGCTGGTTGAATTTACCGTCACTGAGGAAGGAAGCGTTGCCGATGCGATGGTGATTGAGTCCGCGCTGAGTGCCCATAGCGATGGGATGCGTGAGGATTTCGAACGAGCCGCGCTCGGATCGGTAAACCAGTATCGGTTTGTTCCAGCGACGAAGGCGGGGCATCCAATATCTACGGTTGGGGTGAGAGATCGCGTTAAGTGGTTCATGACGCCACATGACCCGATGTCCTTTCGAAGTGACAACGTCCGGTTGAAAATTGCCGATTGGCAGATGCGGAGCGAATTTGAGAAAGCCATCCGCTACTTGAATCGTCGATTTGCGAGATCGAGGAACGACGTCGACCGCGCGGGGTATTTGTATCTGCGAGCCCAGACCGAAGACAAAATGGGGCTTATTGATCAAGCTATCCAGAGCGTACGCCAGAGCCAGACTTTGTACGAGCCTATCCGCGGCGATCTTGCTGCACGAAAACTCCGATACTTGGCAGGCGGCCTTCTTGGTTCCTTATACGCCGAGAAGGAACTTTGGACACAGAGCTTGGTAGAACGCAAACATGCATTAGCCGCCTTGCTGTCGTCGCAAGCGCCACGGTCTGCGAGCCTCGTATACAACGCATACGCAGACTTGGGCATTGCAGCAATCCAAACGAAGGATTGGTGCACGGCCCACATCAGCTTGTCGAAAGCTATTCAGCTCAGCAAACAGTATGGCCGCACGCCTCGAGAATTGTGGCTTCAGGCATATCAGATTGCGTGGGATGAGTGGTCAAAGATCGATGAAGACGCCGAGACGGTTAATACCGAAACAAAACCCCTGCGAAGGATTCGTCCGCTCTTTTATCTCACGCCGCAAGCGTTGGCTGAATCGCAAATCCTTATTGACGAAAACAAGCTCGATGAGGCCATCGACGTGCTCAATAATGCACTTGAAATCCGCGAAAAGATTTACGATGGTGGTTTCGATGGGCCCAGTTATCGGTCGCATGACCTTGCACAAATACACGACCGACTAGGTCGCGCGGCTGCAATTAAGGGCGATGATTTACAGGCCATAGAGCATTTCCATGTCGTCGTGGCGCAGGACGAGAATATTCCAGAAGCCCTTGAGTCGGTGGCGTTGTACAGCTTGGCTGAACTCTATCGGCGGTCTGGACGATTTGAACGAGCACTTGGTGTTATTGAGCGAGGTAGAGGCATTGACTATGACGGCTCGCTCCCAACACCAAGTCGAGACTCATGGACGGGGGATTGGTCGGCGCTTAAGGAGCGAGTGCTTAACCAGGGTGGTAAAGCCCTGTTGAACTAGCGGAGTGGAAGCAGCATGCGAAAACTCAGTGTCGTTTTTGAAATGCCAGATCTCACGAGGCCTGATGAGGTGGTTTCGGAAGCGGAGAAGGATTTCTTTTGTGAACATGGTTTCCTGGTAAAAAGACGGCTTCTTGATCCGGACAAGATGGAGACTTCGCTCGATCGAATATGGACTCATTTGATCGCGAAGGTGCCCGTCAAGAAAGGTTCGACATGGACCTTATCGCGCGATGATGCGAGTACGTGGAAAGATCCCCAGTGGGCCGAGATGTCCCCTCACCCGATTGATGGTCCATTTCAGGGGCGGCATCCAATTGAACACATGCGTCGGGTCGTCAAGCTCCACGATCTGGGTAACGAAGATTTCATCTTAGATCTTCTGCCTAATAACCCGTGCGTGCGGAAAGTTGCGGAATCTCTCTTGGGTCCCGACTTGCGAGTTAGCACTCGGATCCGTGGCGTCTTTGTCGTGTTCCCGAGCGAGTCCGTGCCGGAGGGTGGACTAGAAGATCAAGCGCGCTTTCTCGGGCCGCATACCGATCAGGTATGCCAACAGCTGAACGCGTGTGGGTATCTCGATGATGTGAATCCACGCAACGGAGGTTTCACGATCTACCCGGGCAGTCACAAACGGATGTTTCAAGCGCATCGGTACGAAGCGAACTGGTCTCCACTTAAGTCGTTTCGAGACACGTTGCAGGACGTGGCGGAAACGATCGAACCCTACGAGATCGTGGCGGAAAAAGGCAGTGTCGTTTTTTGGCACGGTCGCGCCGTACATTCCGTTGGAATTCATCTCGGTGCCGATATCCGATGGGCATTGTTTGCCGATTTCACTCAGAATCGTCCGGTGTTGACGGACGATGAACACAAAGACGTTGATCAATACGAATGGTTTAAAGATGCCAAGTTGTTTCGATCGGACGTACCGGTGGGTGATGATATGTGGCGGAGTTGGCGCCTGGGGAATTGAATGGTCTTGTTAGCGAATAGAGGATTGTTCGAACCGTCTTTGTGCGCGGACGATTGCACGGGTCCCGCGGTTACCCTTTAATGAGCTTTTCCGAGGCTATTTGATGGCAGCAATATCTCCAAAAGACGGTCCCGTGGCCGTGACAGGGTGCTCTGGATTTACTGGCGGGCATATGGTTCGGGAGTTAGTTCACCACGGCTACCAGGTTAGGGCGTGTATACGAGACGCGAGTTCCTGGCGTGGTAGGGATTGTCTGGAATATCTGCAACGCTTGGCCAGCGTGGACGTCATAGATGGATGCGACTTATTCACTCACGGCTCATATAACGAGGCTTTCAAGGGATGCGCGGGCGTGTTCCATGTGGCGGCGGTGCTTGGTAATTCTGCGGATGGGAAATCTCAACCGTTAGGGAGCGGCGACGTAGCCCAGGACGTCTACGATGGTGGCATGGTCGGCACCCAGAATGTTGTTGACGCGATTAACGCCAGCGGGTCGGTGAGGCGCGTGGTGTATACCAGCTCGATGGCGGCCGTTTCGGGAGCTAAAGGTGCCTCGCTACCGAGTGGTTACGAGTGGACGGAAACCGATTGGGCATCAGACGACGTTAATCCAGACCACTGGGACCATCCCCGAAATGCCTATGCTAAGAGTAAGGTCGATACCGAACACTTCATTAACGCTGCCGCCGACGCGAGCGATGGCATTTGGGACGCCATTACCATGATGCCTGCAATGATCTGTGGACCGATTTTATTCAAGGCGCAGGTGGGGCAATGGATCGAACAGATTGGTAGGATCGCTGGGGGATTAGAACCTACATGGCTGTCAAAGTACGACATGTACTACAACATTATTGATGTCCGTGATTTAGTCAAAGCACATCGCCTCGCCGCGGAATCAGCGGTGGATCACAAAAACTCTCATGGCGGTAATCGGTATGTTATGCATGGTAGCGGAGGCCGCTCCGCACTTCGGTTCGGCACAGAAGTAACGGCTGTCATCAACGAACACTTCCCATCGTTCAAATTGGGTAAACCCGCGACTGTCACCAGTCAGGGTAAGACGATCACGTTGGAGTCGAGGCACTTGAACGATTGCAAAAAGGCCAAAGAGGTACTTGGTGCGACGATCCGGCCTGTAGAGGACACCATCCGGGACGTGGTGGAGACGTCGGTTGAACTCGGCGTCATTACGCCCCAGCTGATCAGTTAGGGACTCTGTCCGTGCTGGAGGATGAATTCATCCGAGTTTTCGGACTCGTTCACGTTCGCGCGACGTTTTCGGACTATTCTTCCTTGGGCAGTTCCTTTATGTAGAGGTCTTGTTTGGCGTAGGGTATTTCGATGCCGTCACGTCCAAACGCCTTGTAAATCTCGACAAAAAGGTCGTGAGAGATGGATCCTTTGTATTCCGGGTCCTCAATCCAAACAAGGAGTTCGAAGTCGAGGCTAGACGCTCCGAATGCCCGCATTCGAACCATAGGTTGCGGTTGTTCACATACGGAGGCATGCGATTCGGCAATAGCTTGGACGACATCGGACACTTGATCGACGTCGGAACCGTATGCGACCCCGAAAGCAATGGGTACTCGAATTTTTAAGTAAGGCCCCCCACTCTCGTTGACAATCTTGGCGCTTGCGATGACCCCATTGGGGATCGTAATTTCGACATCGTCTCGGGTGAGTAACCGCGTGCTGCGCAGTCCGATCCGCGAGACCAATCCTCGTTCACCGGTGTCGAGGGTGATGTAGTCACCAATCCTGTATGGGGCGTCAGCGACGATGAAAAAACCCGAAAATACGTTCGCCAGGGTGTCTTGTGCCGCAAAACCGATGGCAATTCCTACGATACCCGCTGACGCAAGCCAACCGAGCGGGTTGATGCCCCATATGAGTAAAAGCAAGTAGCTGCCGACGAGAATCGTTAGGATCTTCGCGGTGAGGTCGAACAGCGGTTTCGTGCGTATTTCGATCAAGCTGAAGCGGTCAAGTTGTTCTAACGAGTCGAGCAAGGCGGTGGATATCAAGATCGATGCACGCATCCAACTGCCGATGATCACCGACAACAAAATATTGATGATTAATTGCTTGCCAAAAGGGAGAGGAGCCGCATTTGCTGCTAACGTAAAACCGAAATACAGAACCGATGTAAAAGCTGGTTTGCGTAAATATTGGAGGACGTCGTCGTCGAGCAACGAGTCCGTCATGGAAGCTAATCGGCCCAAGCCCCAGAAAACCCCGCCGCGTAGAACAACGGCTAAAACATAAAACGTGACGGCAATGACGAGAGACGCAAGAAAGGGTGTTGCTAGTACGAGCTCCCATGCCGGTATGAATCCTTCGGGCAACCAATCAACGACGCTGGGTAAGTCATCTGACAGCGGCGCCATTTCGACGCTCTCGGTATCGTTGCTTGTCGCGAGGTTGGTGTCGGTCACAATCCTGCCTCCGTATGCCCTTTGCAAACATTGCACCTGTGTTCCGACTTTGCAATGCATGGTTCGAGCAGCAATTCGATGTTGACCAGGAACGAACGACGGCGGAGTTAGGGTTCAGGTGGTGGAACTCAATCGATTCCTTTTGTCCCACTATAATTGTGAAAACCAACCGTTCTTTCGCAGGAGTAAACGATGCCGCTGGATATCGAAGCTTTTGTTGCCCATGGGCTCGATCGCCTGCCCGACAACAAGAGTCTCCCGAAACCTCGGACATCGTCGTCGGCGGCGATGGACGACAACCAATACAATCCTTGTGCCGAGGCGTCGCCCCGATCGATACCTCGAGGAGCGGTGAAAAAAATTCGCGATTGGCGTGGGTCTGAGATTTTTCCCAACACCACCCGTGATATCTGGATTTACTCGCCGCCGGAATTTGATCCTCAGAAGACCCGCCCCGCCCTGGCGTTATTTAATGACGGTGCGGGCTATGTTCACCGGGCTGGATCGGTCCGTGCGCCGGCCATATTCGATACGCTGATTCATAGAAAAGAACTTCCGCCCATCGTGGGTATCTTCGTGAATCCGGGCATGCCGGATAAGCCTGTCTCTGATGGAAGTTATCCAGACCGAGGTCGGTCGTACGAATATGATTCCATAACGCCGCGTTACCTCAATTTCGTCAATGACGAGCTCATTCCGATGGTCGAATCGAAGCTTGAGTGTGCGTTATCTCCGAACCCAGACGAACGTCTGATATGTGGGATGTCGAGTGGTGGCATATGTGCGTTTAATGCAGCGTGGCACGATCCTTCGGCGTTTGGATTGGTGCTGAGTCACTGCGGTTCCTATACCAACATACGTGGTGGTCATAACTACCCCTATCTGGTCAGGACGAGCGTGAAAAAACCGCTACGAGTGGTCCTCCAAAGTGGTAAACATGATCTGGATAATTGGCTAGGTAATTGGCCGTTAGCCAATCAACAAATGGCCAGTGCGCTAGATTTTGCCGGCTACGAGCACCGATTCGTGTTTGGCGAGGGCATGCATTCGTTGCGTCATGCCGGTGCAATCTTCGCAGACTCGCTCCGCTGGTTATTTGCCACCGGATAGCTCGCTTCGTTTATTGACCTTGAAGACGAGTTCGAATTGCCGCTTGGCATTGCTCAGAAAAATTCGTGTAGTTGTCTTGAACGCACTGCATCACCGCACCTCGATCGCCGGTGCCAAAAGAATCGGAACAGTGTTTTCTAATATCTTTCATGCAAGGATTTTCACTCGGAGGGATGGCCGGCTGCTCACTCGCTATTTCCTTTTTTGCGCTCGAGGTGTCTTTCCCCGATTCCGATAGCGATTTAGTACCGTTTTCGATGGTTTCCGATGCGCCTTCGTGATGTGCAGCGAAGCCCCCTGCAGCAAGTATCATCAGACACGCCCCCGCGATCCAAGCTGAATCGGTTTTCATCATCGAGTTGCTTCCTTTTGATTTCGTTTAGCTGATCAGATCGGGGTGTCATGCGCAAGGGCATGATCTTCGTAGGGAGTTTGCTGCGAGCTTAATTTCCGGCAGGAATAACGACGCGTGCTGTTCGAATTATCGGTCGGGCTTC
>JAKUTI010000044.1 GCA_022448765.1 Pseudomonadales bacterium | reverse complement strand
TCCGTAGCCATCATTTTTTGTCGGCTAAACTCGTTAATCGGGCGATCCTGAACAATGCTCCAGTCACCGTTTTCACAGGTGACGGGAAAAGAGTAAATCAACCCCTCCTGAACGCCATAACTTCCGTCGCTGACGACGGCCATGCTGACGACCTCGCTTGTTCCTAGCATCCAGTCGTGCACGTGATCGATAGCGGCGTTGGCTGCGGACGCTGCACTCGATGCACCCCTGGCTTCGATAATGGCGGCGCCACGCTGCTGAATCGTCGGTATGAAATCGTTTTCGTACCAATCCATATCCACAAGTTCCATGGCTGATCTTTCCCGCACCGTGGCCGAGTGCAAATCGGGGTACATGGTTGCCGAATGATTACCCCAGATCGTCAACCCCTTGATCTCATCAACCGGATCGCCGGTTCGCGACGCGAGCTGAGCGATGGCTCGGTTATGGTCAAGGCGCGTCATCGCTGTAAAGTTTTTGGAATCGAGATCAGGCGCGTTTCGTTGGGCAATGAGACAATTCGTATTCGCTGGATTTCCTACCACCAGTACCTTCACGGTTCGCGATGCACGGTCATTGAGCGCTTTGCCTTGCACGGAAAAAATCGCCGCGTTTGCTTCGAGTAGTTCTTTGCGTTCCATGCCCGGACCCCTTGGTCTCGAACCAACGAGCAGCCCTATATCGGTGTCCCGAAACGCGACGTCTGGATCATCCGAGATTTCAATGGCGTGCAACAGGGGAAACGCGCAATCGTCAAGTTCCATTACGACACCCTCAAGCGCTCCCATTGCCGGAGGAATCTCGAGAAGTTGCAGTACGACCGGTTGTTTCGCGCCGAGCATTGCGCCGGACGCTATCCTAAACACCAAGGCATAACCGATCTGGCCAGCGGCTCCGGTTACCGTAACGCGTAGTGGTTCGGTCATGTTCCACACCCCCTATGACGGTGTCCCAAAAGGCGCCGGATTCTAACCTTGTTCCCGTAACAATGTGCATAACCCTCAGTCCGAGTATTCGTGGTACCAAACCTGCCGCTTTCGTAGCTCAAAAGCTTTCGTCACGAATGGGACAACGTCTTCAGGCAATTTTTCGGCTGGAAACCAACCGATTTCCGAACACTTTGCCGGTTCTCCGATCTCAGCCACACCGTTCCATTCGCGGGCCTCAAAGATGAAATCCACACCATTCAAGAACGGCATGACGACCAGCGGCTGCAATTCCTTTGTCTCAATACAGGCTTCTTCTTTGCATTCTCGCCTGGCCGCTTTTGAAATCGTTTCACCCGCTTGGACGTGTCCACCCGGCAGCGCTAGGTAACCATCCATGAACCCGGTGTCCTTGCGACGGAGCAACAACAGCCGATCCGACTTATCAAAGATCAACGTGTGTACCACCAGGGGAAACGTTTCTCTGCCCATGTTCGGGATGATGGCACGGAAGGGGTAAATCTTGTTTGGCCTTTGCATGCATATCCCTATAGGGCGACCATCGCACCTGCCCTGAGATCACCCGAATGATTCGCTATACCGTTGCTCGGTTTAGCGCGATGATCAACACGATTAAGTCAAACCGCTGGGCCAATGACCCGTTCCTCCGTCGAACTCATCCGACGAGTCGAAGAAGCTAAGCTAAACGCTTGGCCGCCTATCCAACAGGTTCTGTTCGATGGCTGGCTCTTGCGATTCTCTGGCAGCTACAGCAAACGCGGCAATGCCGTCGTCCCCCTCTACCCAGGAACGCAAAGGACGCTCCAAAAAATTCGTCATTGTGAGGAAGCCTACTCTCGCGAAGGTCTACCGACCCTATTCCAATTATCCAATGTCCCAGAATTGCGCAGTTTGGATCGGGCCTTAGCAGATTCTCGCTATAAACGAATTGATTCGTCCTTGGTCCTCACCGTCGGGCTTGACGAATTACCGGCAACATCCGGCCGACTATTCGAGGTGCTTGAGATCGACTCTTGGCTCAATGTGTACTGCCGCCTATCCGGTATGCCGAAAACAGCCGCTAGATTGCAGCAGCTCGTGTTGAAATCAATCCCCGCCGACGCCATCTACGGCGCTATCAAGAGTAGCGCAGGACACGTTGCATGCGGGCTCGCAGTGATCGACGACAAATTTATCGGTTTGTTCGATATTCTCACGCACCCCAATTACCGACGCCAAGGACACGCCCGACAGCTCATCCTAAATCTCTTGCGTTGCGGGACGAAAAACGGGGCACACACCGGTTACTTGCAAGTCGCCAAGGACAATAAGCCAGCCCTCGCGCTATATAAGCACATCGGATTTCAGTCGCTGTATCGATCTTGGTACCGCGTCCGTCAAGGACTCGCAACCCGTTCGGTCGATTCCGCTTAACACTTGATAACACTAGTTATTTTTGAGAACGTCCCCAGTCCCCCGCGCACCTAGGGCGGCCGAGGATGGGGGGGTGGAAGGGCTCTCAAATAAGTTTTGCGGGCGAGTGCAATAACCGGGTAAGTCGGCCAGGTGCTGCTCGCCTTAGTGGAGGCAAAAGAAGCAGCACATGAAAGAGCTTTCGCGACAACTTACGCTCGGTATGCCCGCGCGGCGTGGTCTTTACGACCCAGCGCTCGAAAAAGACGCCTGCGGCGTAGGATTTATATGTGACATTAAGGGCCGTCCGAGCCGCGCAATCATGGATGACGCCAACAACATGAATTGCTGCATGGTCCATCGCGGCGGTTTGGGTTACGAGAAAAACACAGGGGATGGTGCGGGTATTCTTACGGGCTTGCCCACCGAGTTTCTGCGGCGTGTTGCTCGCGATGAGTTAGACACGGAGCTACCCCCGGAAGGTGCATTTGGGGCGGGCGTCGTATTCCTGCCGCGTGATGCAGATGAGCAGGCGCACTGTAAGCACGTTTTTGAATCGACCATTGAAGAGGCCGGACAGCGTCTCATTGGATGGAGAAAACTACCGATCCAGGTGGATAAGGCCGATATCGGTGATGCGGCTCGAGCAGCCATGCCAGCCATGGAACAGGTCTTTATCGCATCAAACGATGGGCTTGAGGGAGATGCGCTCGAGCGCAAACTGTACCTGATCCGCAAGCACGCGACGCACCAATTACGTTCAGACGAAGCGCTTGTCGAACGATCGTTATTTTACGTTTGCAGTCTTTCGACCAAGGTCATCATCTACAAAGGCATGCTGACGCCTCACCAACTTTACGATTTCTTTCCTGATCTCGGCGAGAACGATTACCAAACGCATCTGGCCATGGTTCATTCACGTTTTTCTACGAACACGTTTCCCTCCTGGGATCGAGCCCAACCCAACCGATTCATGAGCCATAACGGCGAAATTAATACGTTGCTCGGCAACAAAAACTGGATGAATGCTCGCGAGGGGACATTGCAATCCGACCTTTTTGGTGACGATTTGGAAAAGCTCTTCCCCATCGTTGAACCCGATTGTTCGGATTCCGGTACGTTCGATAACGTTCTTGAGTTCTTGCGCCTCACCGGTCGGACTCTCCAAGAATCCGTCCTCATGATGATCCCAGAGGCGTGGCAGCAACATACCGACATGTCCTCGGAGAAAAGAGCGTTCTACGAGTACAACTCTTGTTTGCTGGAGCCATGGGATGGTCCCGCGTCAATCGCTTTTACCGACGGCACCTATATCGGAGCGGTCCTCGACCGAAATGGCCTAAGACCTTCGCGCTATTACATCACCGATGACGACAAATGCATCATGGCGTCCGAGGTCGGCGTGGTTGATATACCGCCCGAACGAGTGGTCGCAAAAGGCCGGTTACAGCCCGGTCGGATTTTCCTGATCGATTTCGAAGCCGGTCGCATGATCCCAGACGAAGAAATCAAATCGGATTGGGCTCAGCGTCAACCCTACGGCGAATGGCTCGCAAGTGAGCGTATCGAGTTGAATGATCTTGTTCTAGATCAAACGGTACCTGGACTCGACTCCGAGTCCTTGTTGGCGCGTTCCCAGGCATTCGGGTACACGGTCGAAACACTCCAATTCATGTTACTTCCCATGGTTCGAGAACTGAGGGACCCGCTGGGTTCCATGGGCAACGACGCGGCATTGGCTGTTATGTCCGATAAGCCCCGCATGCTTTACGACTATTTCAAGCAGCTGTTCGCTCAAGTCACCAATCCGGCCATTGATTCAATCCGCGAAGAAGTGATCATGGCTTTGGAATGCTATATCGGACCCGAGTCGAATTTGCTCACCACAACACCTCAACACGCACATCGCCTTCGCATTCCGCATCCGGTCCTGTCGAATGAAGAGCTCGCGTTACTGAAACACATCGACCATCGTGGTTGGACCGCTAAATCTATCGATATCACGTTCCCTAGTGGATCTGGTCGAGAAGGTTTGTTGGCCGCCCTAGATCGGGTCGCTTCCGAAGCAATCAACGCCATCAACGACGGATTTAAGCTCATTGTGTTGTCTGATCGTGCAGCCGACAATTTTCACGTTGCCATAAGTGCCCTCCTTGCTGTGGGCACCGTGCACCAGCATCTCGTGCATCATCATGCACGAACGCGCATTGGTATCGTTCTGGAAACCGGGGAGGCACGCGAAGTCCATCACCATTGTTTATTGGTCGGTTACGGCGTTGACGCCATTAACCCTTATTTGGCCTTCGAGTCATTATGGCAGGCGCGCCGGGATGGGTATCTTCAAGATGCAGCTCACATCAGAGACGACGATGACGTTGTCGAGTCTTATAAGAAGGCGGCTGGCAAGGGCTTGCTCAAGGTCATGGCGAAGATGGGCATATCAACTCTACACTCGTACAAAGGCGCTCAGATCTTTGAAGCCGTCGGACTCGCCGAGGAAGTCATTGATCGAGCCTTTACCGGGACGGCAAGCCGCGTCGAAGGTGCAGGGTTTGACGTGCTCGCAGAGGAGATGCAACGACGCCATGCAATCGGCTACCCGGATCAGGATGCGGTTGCGGAGCCGGTCCTGCCCAACCCCGGCGACTTTCATTGGCGGCTCGGAGGAGACCGGCACATGTGGGATCCCGAGGCGGTGGCCGACCTTCAATCTGCCGCGCGAACAAATAATGAAGAGGCTTATTGGCGCTTTGCCGACCACGTCAACAACACCAACACCCGAGAGTCGAACCTTCGGGGTCTCTTGCGTTTCAAGACGCCCGCTTCCGGCGCTATTCCCATCGAAAAAGTGGAGCCCGAGACGGAGATCATCCGCCGCTTTGCCACAGGCGCGATGAGTTTTGGATCAATCTCGGCCGAAGCGCATGAATCGCTGGCGATCGCGATGAATCGAGTCGGCGGCAAGTCCAATACCGGAGAGGGAGGTGAAGATCCGGGTCGTTTTCTCCCCTTGGAGAATGGCGATTCCAAGCGATCCGCGATTAAGCAAGTCGCCAGCGGTCGTTTCGGCGTCACCGCAAACTATCTAGCTAATTCTGACGAGCTCCAAATCAAAATTATCCAAGGGGCAAAGCCGGGAGAGGGAGGCGAGTTACCTGGTCGCAAGGTAGACGATTACATCGCAAATATAAGGCATTCAACGCCCGGTGTCGGGTTGATCAGCCCTCCGCCCCATCACGACATCTATTCCATTGAAGACATTGCCCAGCTTATACACGACCTCAAGAATGCCAATCCTTCCGCACGCATAAGCGTCAAATTGGGTGCGGCTATTGGTGTCGGCGCGGTCGCCGCCGGGGTCACTAAAGCGCGTAGCGACCACCTCGTCATCGCCGGTGACACCGGTGGTACGGGCGCATCGCCTTTAACATCCATCAAACATGCCGGCGTACCGTGGGAGCTTGGCATTGCTGAAGCGCATCAAACGCTAGTGATGAACAACTTGCGTTCACGGGTCGTACTCCAGACCGATGGACAGTTGAAAACCGGACGAGACGTGGCCATCGCTATCTGCCTGGGCGCCGAGGAATTCGGTTTCGCTACTGCCCCATTGGTAGCGCTCGGATGCATCATGATGCGCAAATGCCACTTAAATACGTGTCCCGTCGGAATTGCGACTCAAGACCCCGAACTCCGGAAGAAATTCGCGGGGGAGCCAGAGCACGTCGTGAATTATTTTTTTATGGTTGCAAAGGAACTCCGGTTGCTCATGGCCGATCTAGGCTTCTCAACCGTCAACGAGATGATTGGACGAGTTGATATGTTGGACGTCGACCCAGCCCTCGACCACTGGAAAGCCGGAGGTCTCGATCTATCACGAATACTCAGCAAAGCGGAAGAACCCGAAAATTGCCTCGGAGTTTATTGTCTACATGAACAAGACCATGGTTTAGATGACGCGTTGGATAACCAGCTCATCGAACTCTCCGAACCCGCGCTTGCCAACGGAACAAGGGTTCGCGCAGAGCTCGAGATCAGGAACACGGATCGAGTCGTCGGCGGCATGCTGTCCAATCAAATTATTTGTCGGCGCGGCGCGGACATGCTTCCCGACGACTGCATTCACTTCAAATTCGATGGCAGCGCGGGACAGAGTTTTGGCGCTTGGCTTGCTCAGGGTGTGACCCTTGAGGTCGAAGGCGATGCCAACGATTACGTCGGCAAAGGTCTATCCGGTGGAAGGTTGATTATTTACCCACCCAAAGCGAGTCGTTTTGTAGCCGAAGAGCAGGTGTTGATTGGCAACGTCGCTCTATACGGGGCCACCGCTGGCGAATGTTTCTTTCGAGGCATCGCGGCCGAGCGTTTCTGCGTTCGAAATAGCGGCGCGCATGCCGTCATCGAGGGCGTAGGCGAGCACGGATGCGAATACATGACAGGCGGCATAGTGGTCGTCCTCGGCCCCACAGGAAGAAACTTTGCCGCCGGCATGAGCGGAGGAATTGCGTACGTGTACGATCCCACAAGTTCATTCTCCAAGCACTGCAATACAGACATGGTTGAACTCGAACGAGTGGAGCAACGAGGCGACGCCGATGCCTTAAAGACCTTGATCGACAAGCATGCAATCTACACAGGCTCGAGTGTTGCAAACGCGTTGCTCGACGACTGGGCCCAGTCCATCAGCGTATTCGTTAAGGTGATGCCTACGGACTACAAGCGCGTGCTTGCAGAACGGGAAATTGCAGCAGAGATAGCTGAAATCGAGAACCATTAAGCCATGACCGTACTAGACAGCTAATCATGGGCAAGACCACCGGTTTTATTGAGTTTAAGCGTGAGGCTGCTCCATACCGGGACGCGAGTGAGCGCCTTCTCGATTTCGACGAAATCTACACCCAACCCGACGCACCACACCTTGAGAAACAAGGTGCTCGTTGCATGGATTGCGGCGTTCCGTTTTGCCAATCCAACGCCCCACGTGAACATCGTATTGGTCGCGCTGGTTGTCCCATACACAACCTTATTCCGGAGTGGAACGATTTGGTCTACAGAGGCCAATGGCGTGATGCCCTTGATCGCCTGCACGCAACCAACAACTTTCCAGAATTCACTGGACGAGTCTGCCCAGCACCTTGCGAAGGAAGTTGCGTCCTTGGCATCACAGATCCACCCGTAACAATAAAAAACATCGAGATGGCGATTATCGACCGAGGGTTCGCCGAAGGATGGGTCAAACCGCAACCTCCGCTCTCGCGGACGGGCAAGACCATAGCCGTTATCGGATCGGGGCCGGCCGGCTTGGCCGCAGCAGCCCAACTCAATCGCGTTGGCCATTCGGTGACTGTCTACGAACGAGCCGACCGAATCGGCGGCTTATTGATGTACGGAATACCTAACATGAAGCTTGATAAAGCGAGTGTCGTCGATCGACGTGTCGAACTCCTTCGAAGTGAAGGTATCGAATTCAAGCCAGGAGTCGACATTGGAGACGGTTCCGGCAGTACATTTGACGTCTCTGAACTTATCGCAAAAAACGACGCCCTTCTTTTAACTACTGGTGCGACGACGCCTCGGGACTTAAAGATACCGGGTCGTAAATTGAACGGAATCCACTTCGCAATGGATTTTCTGACCGCGAATACCCGTAGCCTCTTGGACTCCAACCTTGAAGATGGTCAATACATTAACGCGCGCGATAAAGACGTTATCGTGATTGGTGGAGGCGATACTGGCACCGATTGTTTGGGCACATCGCTTCGACACGACTGTCGGTCACTGATCAATTTCGAAGTCTTCCCGGCACCTCCCGAAGAAAGAGCATCCAACAATCCCTGGCCCGAGGATCCCGTGGTTTTTAAGGTTGACTACGGGCACGCAGAGGCTGCTGCGAAATTTGGCCTCGATCCCCGAACATGGGCCATTGATTCGCTGGAATTTATCGACGATGGGGAGGGCAATGTAGCGGGCATCAAAACCGTCGATCTCGAGTACAAGGATGGACAACGCACAACGCTACCCAAAACGGAAAGAACCTGGGAGACTAATTTGGTCATTCTAGCGATGGGGTTTTTAGGGCCGGAACATTACTTATCCAAGGCTCTCGGCTTGGACCTAGATCAAAGATCTAATTACGCGGCCGAGAAAGGGTCTTATGAGACAAATATTCCCAACGTTTTCGCAGCCGGCGACTGTCGCAGCGGCCAAAACATCGTCGTTCGAGCAATCAACGAAGGTCGAGAAGCTGCTCAATCCATCGATCGACACCTGATGGGTTCTTCGGTATTGCCTGGATAGCGCTTTAACAAAGCGCACTAGCCGAGAGTCGCATCCGTCTCAGCTACAAGGGTTTCTTCTAGTGCGCTCTGGGGCACACCACTTTCGACAAATACTTCTCCAATTCGTTTTACCAAGACGAACCGCATTCGCCCACCAATCACTTTCTTGTCCATTGCCATGGTTTCTAGCATCAGAGGAGTGGGGAGCTTTGGAGAAGCTACAGGCAACCCGAAGGCCTCGATCAATTGCCTGATTCGGTCCACGGTGTCGCTCTGACAAAGATCCATGCGAACCGACAAATCCGCGGCCATAACCATGCCGATTGCGACGGCCTCTCCATGCAAATAGGACCTGTAACCGGTTACCGTTTCTATCGCATGAGCGAAAGTGTGTCCGAAGTTCAACTTCGCTCTAATGCCTATTTCTCGTTCATCTTCGGTAACGATTTCCGCTTTGAGTTGGCATGAACGACGGATAGCATGTTCCATAGCGCTCGGTTCTCGGCCAGAAACGTCTTCCACATTTGCTTCCAGCCATTGAAAAAACTCCGGGTCGCCGATAACGCCGTATTTAATGACCTCCGCAATTCCCGCTAAATATTCTCTCTCCGGCAACGACGTTAGTGTATCGGTGTCCGCAATAACGAGATCCGGTTGATAAAACGCACCGATCAAATTTTTCCCTGACGGATGGTTGACAGCCGTCTTGCCTCCCACGGACGAGTCGACTTGCGCGAGCAGTGTTGTCGGCACTTGGATATACCCGATACCTCGTTGGTAGCTCGCTGCCACGAAGCCCGCAATATCTCCGACAACGCCGCCACCCAAAGCTATGATCGTGCTGTCGCGGTTATGTCCGCCATCGACTAAACGATCGATCACCTGCGAAAACGTCCTCAAATTCTTGAATTCTTCACCATCGCCGATCTCAATCACGTCCAGATCTCGATCTACCGCCGAAGCCATCGTATCCAGGTACAAGTCCCCGACGGTGGCATTCGTTATCACGGCCACCTTGGAACCGAGGGCATCGATCCAAGATGCTTTTTCACTGATCGCACCTGAACCGATTAGGACGCGGTAAGCACGATCGTCATCTAAGACAATGTCAACATGAGCAGCCATCTTAGGCAGGGCTTGTTCCGATGGACTCTCGATGCCAATCGGCAACTTCCCGGGCGACTTTTCGAACGCTTGACCCGTCCGTAACGAAGGTACGATCCGCGATGCTCTCGTACAACGGCCCTCTTTCTCGCGCGAATGTCTCGAGTGTTGTCACCGGGTCTACGTCCCGCAGCAACGGTCGTCGACGGTCTTTTCTCGTTCGATCGGCTAGAAGACTGATGGGGCTTGTAAGGTAAGCCACGTAGCCTCGATCAGACAGCACGTCTCGATTCTCTTCGCGCAAAACCACACCACCGCCGGTCGCCAATACGATCCCGTCCATCGGTGTTAGCTCGTCAATAACCTGCATTTCCCTTTCTCGAAATCCATCCTCTCCTTCCACGTCAAATATCCAAGCGATCTCTGCACCGGCACGAGCCTCAACTTCGTGATCAGAATCGTAAAACGCATAGCCGAGCTCATCTGCAAGTTGTCGCCCTACGCTCGACTTCCCCACGGCCATTAGACCGATTAGAAAGACGCTTCTGTGTTTCATGGCAACCTCGCCAAACCCGCCCATCGATCTTACCTGGTGCCTCACATCCACACAGCAAAAACACGAGCATTAAGTCGAGCTTTCTTAACCCCGACCACAAATATCGAAAGCGTTCTAGCGCAACGCCGTGCTCAAGAGTACATTTCTACAAACCCCTCGTATTCGACAGCACATCGTCAACATGAATTATCTGAGTCGGATGCTTAATGCGACAACTATCCAGCGGTAGCCCAATCAAACACCGTGATTAGTCGAATACGAACCGTCAAATACTTATCGTGGCTTACGTGCAGCGGTTTCGCCGCTCTTGCGGCAGTCTTTTCGGCCGTCTATTTATATTTGGATCCCCAGATACCTGATGCCGAGACCTACCGTCACTATCAGCTCGAAACACCGCTACGAATTTACGCGGACAAAGGCGAGTTACTCGCTGAATTCGGTAACCGCCGCCTCATTCCAATCGAGTTGGATGAGATTCCTCAGTATTTCAAGGATGCACTGGTCTACACCGAAGATAAGCGCTTTTACGAACACGGTGGCATCGACTGGATCTCTCTCGCCAACGATGTCGTAAGGCTGCTATTCAACCCCACAGTCCTCACCGGGGCATCGACGATAACGATGCAATTACCCCGTAACGTTGCCGATCTGTCCCGCGAACAAACCTTTGTGCGAAAGTTCAAAGAAATGCTTTTAGCGCTCAAAATCGAACAGGAACTATCCAAAGATGAAATTCTAGAGCTCTATATCAACGTCGTTCCATTTGGCAAAAGAGCCTATGGGCTTCAAGCCGCGGCATACACCTACTACGGCAAATCCGCTCAAAAACTAAACTTACCCCAACTGGCCATGCTGGCCGGCATTCCCAAACGTCCAGAAGCCGGTAACCCCATTAATGGGCCGTTATGGGCAACTAAACGCCGTAATTTAGTCCTAAGAAGGATGCTCGATAATCAAATCATTGACGAACGACAGTACGGAGCCGCCGTCGTCGCACCCATTACCGCCAACATTCACCATCGTGACGTCGATCTTCATGCACCCTACCCCGCCGAGTGGGTGCGACGTGACCTCATCGAACGCTACGGTCGTGACATATACAGCGGCTTCGTCGTACACACCACCATCGACGCGGGACAGCAAGCCGCAGCCCAGAGCGCCATCAAAAATCACTTAAAGGCCTATGATCGCCGGCATGGATATCGAGGCCCCGACGGACGCATTCGCATTCCCGAAGGCGAGGGTTCACTGGATCCCTACCTGAAGAGCTTCGAAACACGTCGGTCGATCGGCGAGCTTGAGCCTGGGTTGGTGATTTCAACCGACGAGGAAGACGTTCACGTACTACGTTCGAACGGCAACAAAATCGTTATTTCTCGTGAAGGCTACCGATGGGCTCGTCCGTACATTGATAAGGACAATCGTGGAAGGACGCCACGCCGCGCTGAAGAAGTCCTAGCCCCAGGGGATCTCATTCGAATAATGGAAAAAGATGAGCAGTGGCAACTCGCCCAGATACCCAACATCCAAGGTGCCTTGGTCGCTCTCAAACCCCGAACTGGTGCCATCACGGCGTTGGTTGGGGGTTTTGATTTCTCGAGAAATCAGTACAACCACGCAATCCAGGCGGCCCGGCAACCAGGGTCGAGTTTTAAACCCTTCGTATATTCGGCAGCTCTCGACCACGGGATTACACCCGCTAGCGTCTATTTGGACGCCCCTTTGGTGTTCGACGACGAAAACCTTGAGCAACTCTATCGTCCCAGGAATGACAGCGGTGAATACAACGGGCCTACCCGACTTCGTGAAGCTCTTTACCGGTCCATCAATTTGGTATCGATGCGCGTACTTCTGGAGGTTGGTGCGGGCAACGTATTGCGTCACGTGCGGCGATTTGGATTCAAAACCGACGCGTTTCCACGCAATACCCAGCTCGCGATAGGAGGCGGAACGATGGCCCTAACCCCCCTTCAAATGGCGCGTGGTTACGCCGTCTTCGCGAACGGCGGTTATAGGATCACGCCTCACGTGATAAAGCGCATCGAAACGCTAGATGGCTCCGTCATCTTAGAACCTAACTATCCCATCGTCTGTGGTCCGTGTGAGCCGGATAGCGGGACGGGGCCAGACAGTGCGCCTCGTGTCATCGACGAACGCAACGTTTTTATCATCAATTCCATGCTCCGCGACGTGATAGCTCGTGGAACCGGGCGTGGGGCTCGCGAACTGCAAAGGGCAGACTTATCGGGCAAAACAGGGACAACAAACGAGGCAGCTGATACCTGGTTCAACGGCTACCACGCGGGTCTCGTGACTTCCGTCTGGGTCGGCTTTAGCAACCACAGGCCCATCGGTTCGACCGAATACGGATCAACCACGCCATTACCCATTTGGGTCGATTTTATGCGCCAAGCGTTAAAGAACACACCGGAAACGTTGTTTGCCCAACCTTCAGGGGTGGTCAGCGCGAAGATTGATCCACGAACCGGGCGTCTTGCTCGGCCCGATCAGGAAGACGCCATCTTCGAGTATTTTTTTGACGAGGACGCCCCCACCTCAGACGCGAGGCCACGAACTAGCTCGACGGCAAAAACCCTAGGTCCCGAGGATATTTTCTAGCTTGCCGTCAACTTCATCTGGAAGGTTTTCACAATTAACTAAACACCCAAGACAAAGTTACTAAGCTAGCTTCTTATGCATTCCATCCCATGAGGCACTCATTGGAATCTAATGAACCGCGTGTGCACGCCGTTCAACCGAAAGATTGAAGTAACCTCATTCGACAATTTTCACAAAATCTCCGGCACGTGGTTCGCCATGCGGGTGACTACCATTCAAGAGACGTAAGGACTCTTCCGGATACCTGGTGATCGCCGTTCTTCTAGCTAATTTCGCGTATGTATCATGAGGATCCGCAACCATAACTTTTACACGCCGCGTATTCGCCATTTGCACATCCTCCGCAGTCATCCCCCGGAGGGTCTTTAGAGTCTCGACGAAAACGCTACGAAAAGCGTCGGCGTCGCCTTTAGGGCCGGCCTCTCCGCGAAAGAGAAACACATGCTTGCCTCGGTATATGACGCCAATCAACGCCACCCGAGTTTCAGATCCTTCAATTTCAAGCTCACCAACGTAGCATTTCAGACCGTTAAGTTCGATTTCGGACCCATCAACAACGTCATCTCGTTTTAGGACCTCGACCACGTATTCTTCCGGGCTTTTACGCTTCACTGGTTCATGCCGAGCTACGCTAATGTGGGCCTCTTTTTTTCCTCCCGGTGCTTTTCCCGAAACTTGAGACGGTGTATTGGTCACGGTCCAATTTTCTGGAAAGTCGACCGCGATCCTCAAGCCGCCATGATAGAAAGTTTGGCCGCGGATTATTCCAGCTGCGGCTTCGTCTCCGTAAGCTAATCCATCGATCAAAGACCAGAAATCCCCGACTTGGTCGGTAATTCGATCGGGCAGCTGACTTTGTGCGTAGGCGACCACTTCGTGGAGCCGCTTGTCATTTTTTGGGTGCGAAGAGAATAGCCCATGGTATGTGGACGGCTGTTTTGCAACCTGCTTGGAAAACAATTCTTGGTCCTTCAAGACCTGTACGACTTCAATCATTGCCAATGGGTTATAGCCCGAAAGAGCAAGAAATTCGGCGCCGTATCGATCTGCTTCTAGTTCCATCTCCCGACCGTAGCCAGACAGTAAGGTAGTCGTCGCAACATTTGAAACGTCGTACAGCTCGCCCCGCCCGGTTACCATCGCGGCCACAATTCCCGCCGTTTTCCCTAGGAGATTGGTCGTCTTGCGCCGGCGCGCATGTTCGCCCACAACGTGGCCGATTTCATGGCCTATGACAGCGGCCAATTGCTCTTCCGAACCCAGAAAGGCGAGCAATCCCCGGTTTACGAATATGTACGCATCCGGTGTTGCAAATGCGTTGATCTGCGCATTATCTAGAACAACAAACTTGTACTTCTCGGGGTCATCTTGAGCGTGTTGTAGTAACTTGTTCCCAACGTTCGTGACGTATTCTTGCCATCCTTTGTGTGCGTATATCTGTCCGTTTT
>JAKUTI010000043.1 GCA_022448765.1 Pseudomonadales bacterium | reverse complement strand
AAAAGAATTCGATTGCGTCCAAGCGTTCTGAAGCTGATCTTTAAACGCGGGTCGCACACCAAGGATTATGCCAAACCAAAAATTCACCGTCACTTCTGGACTTATAATCCACCTTTTTTATTAGGTATATTGTATATATCCTTGTTTTATATGTGTTTAATAACACTTTATCCGCTCAGAGAATAGACGATTCGGACGTCAACAATTGGCTAGGATCCAGTCTTTCATCGTACGCATTACGTCGAGCGCTAACGTTTCTTCGATTGTCGCGTATTCCGATGGCAGACCCGTCGTCGCGTGTTGAAAGAGATGGTTCAGCTCCGGAAAGGTCATTATCTCGATCTTCCCGTGCTGGGCGTTGATTTTTTCTAGCACCGGAACGCTTTGCTCGGGCGGAACTTGGAGGTCCAACGCACCGTACAGAGCGAGCAGCGGGATTTTCAATGCTTCAAGGTCATCGCGCGGATCGTAGTCCAAGAAATAACGAAACCAATCCGTCACGATCGCATCGACTTGGACTTCGTCGTCGAGGTACAACAGTTTTCTTTCGACCTCGTCGAATCCTTGCAGCGCGGATCGATAGGCGTCCCTCGCAAGCGAGCGACGGTCGTCAAGGCCCACGTTTGTTCTAGCAGCGCGATAAAGCGATCGATTCATTGCGGCGAGCTTTTCAATAAGGTCCGCCGAAATGGGGAATGGCTGCCGTTCAATGATCAGCCGTACTTGCCGCTGATGAATGTGTTCTCCCGACACGGCAGGGGCCGCCATTAACACGCCGCACGCAATTGGCGCTTCGCGCCCGGCTAACATGGAAACGACGTTTCCACCTTCACTGTGTCCAACCACGCCGATTCGACTGGTAACAATATCGGTCCTACTCCCGAGGTAAGACACCGCGGCGTGAGCATCATCGGCAAAATCCGCCGTCGTCGCCGTGGCGATGTTCCCCGTCGATTGCCCAAACCCACGATCGTCGTAGCGAAGTACGCCAATACCCTGCCGGGTCAGATAATCGGCCAACACCCAGAAGGGTTTATGACCCACAATAGTTTCGTCTCTATCATGCGCGCCCGATCCCGTCACCAGAACGACGACGGGAGCCTCGTCCGTTTCAGCGGGCAACGTGAGGGTGCCCGCCAAGGTGACACCAGGTGCTCCGCCGGAAAAAACTACGTCTTCGATCTCGTAGGGAAATGGCGGGGTTGGATTTTGCTTGCGGTGTTGAACCGAGTACTTATCCGCCCGCTTCAGATCAAGATCGAGAACCAACGATTGCTCCCATCGACCTTGAATCGTTGAACCGTCATCGCTGAGTGTCCCTGTATAACTTGCGTTGATCGAATCGACACGGAACGAGAGCCGGACACTATCGAAGGCAACACTGTCAGCAGCAATGCCATACGCGTTCTGGTCCGGACTATCGAACCGAACCATAAGGGCGCCCTCCTCATCGGCGATGTGGACGACGATTCGCAGATTAACTTGCGCTAGCGAGCCTTCCCAAACACCAACAACCCGATGATGAGCCACGGAATCAAAGGAGGCCTCACTCAAGTCGTTAGCCGGCCCACAACCCAGGAAAAAAAGAGGTGTCAACAGCCCACTCCACCTTCGTCGCCACCATCGCGAGCGTGCAACGAGATGAGATCTAGCGGATTGCCTCACGCCAGCTTTCATCTTGTAGGGCCGTTCGAACCGTGTCGACGATCGCTTGGGTCTGGGAATCCACTTCCAGATTGATCCGATCCCCGACTTCGACACGACTATAGGTCGTCCGCGCCAGGGTCTCCGGTATTAGACTGACCGCTATCGTCGCGGCTGCTCGATCGATATCGGCGATGGTTAGGCTAGCCCCATTAAGCGCAACAAAGCCCTTGAGCATAAGGTAGGCCATCCACTCCGTGGGAACCCTCATCGTCACCAGCCGGTGTCCGTCATCAGCCGTTACACCCGTGACAACGGCCACGCCAGCGATATGGCCGGAAAGCATGTGACCACCGATCTCGTCGCCTAAACGTAAAGAGCGCTCAACGTTTACGGCATTACCTTTAGCAAGATCACCTAGATTCGAGAGTTCGACTGTTTCTTTGATGAGATCAAAACCAACCAATAACGCATCGATTTCTGTGACCGTGACACACACGCCGTTCACCGCAACCGACGCGCCCGCCTTGAGACCGTTAGCGAGTTCACCCAAGTCAACGGCAAGACGCGTGACTCCAGCTTGAGTTTCGCACGAAACGACAGGGCATACGCTTTGAACAATTCCGGTAAACACCGCCCGCGCCCGTCTAGTGATTGAGAATGATTAACCTACGCGGTTTGACCGCAACGAATCAACCCGCGAATTCGGCCTCTGCCTTGGCCAACTCGTCGCGTCGAATCCTGTCCCGGTCGATGTAGGTGATCCACTGGTTACAGATGCGCTCGACCGACTCATTCTTATCAGCCCGCGCGTGCCGGCGCGCGGTCACGAAGGTCTTGCGCGCCTGGGTCAACCGATCCCGATTAAACAAGCACATCCCCAAGACAATCTCCGTGTTGTACTCGCGATCGACCCCTTTCTCGAGTGCGCTATCGGCTGCATCTGTGCACTTCTTGTACTCATCCTTCTCCAGATAGAGTTGCGACAGCCTCGAGAAAATTTCGCCGTCATCCGACAACTTGCCAGCTCCTTCCAGGATAGGAATAGCATCGTCTACGTCTTGTGCAATCTGGTAGGCCTGTCCCAAACTTTGCAAGTTCTTCGCTGTCGCTTCCACCAGTTCTTCGTCGAATCCCACCTGCATCCACTTGGCCGCCCGGTAGGGGACTTCTTCTTGCATCAAAAGGCCGCCGTAGTTGAGAACGTCTCGCTCCCGATCCAGGTATCCGCCGGCGTGAGCGACCTCCATCGCTAGAACTTGTTCGCGTTCATACCCTTCTTGCCCGTATATCCCGGCCAATTGCACCCAGTAGTCACGCTTTGGATAGTCTCGAACCAGCACATGCAAAATTTCTAGCACTCGGTCCCAGTTGTCTTGTTCGAAATAGAGAAAGCGGAGGAGTTGCCACCAGTTTTCCTTAATGGGAAGCATGTTGCGTTCTTCAGCCATGGTGATGGCCAGCTCAATCTGTTTGGTCGCACCCGGGTAGTCTTTCATGGCGTAGTAGACCTGTCCCATGAAGTAACGCGGATTAGGGCCCGGGTCCTCGCCAAAGTCCGCTTTCTTGATCAGCCAACGATTCATCATGTCGAGGGATCGTTGGTATTCCTCTTCAACAAAATAGAGCTGAGCGAGCGAAAACATGGTGCCGTGTTCAAGCCCTTCAGTAATGTCGTCCCCTTGCTCCAATACTTTTTCGTAATATTGGATGGTTCGCGGGTTGTCCTCCTTCGAAAACATGATGAAGGCGAACATCGAATAAACCTGACCCAGTTCATTGCCGTTGTAGCGACGGCTACGCTTTTCCATCTCGATCAGCACTTCCAAGGCGGCGTCGTATTCTTTGAGATCCATCAGTTCCTGCGCTTGCGCGAGTCGCCGGAAGGTCATCTCCGAGATGTTTGGTACACGACGGGCTTTTCTTCGCTTTCTTTCTTCAGCCGCAAAGGCCACGGAATCTATCGACGGTACCAGTTGAAGGCCGGTCTCTTGACGCAGGGCGTTTCCCCCAAATTCGAGCAGAAAAGCCGCTATAAGAAAGATTGATAGTTTCTTCACAGGGTCCCCCCCTAGGCGTCCGTTAACTCGAAGGTGATTCGATTCCGAACACCGCTGACCTCAATGGGCTCACCATTGACGACCTTCGGTTTATATTTGAACTTGAGCGACGCGTTCATTGCGGCCCGATCGAAGATACCGGGCGGTTTCGATTCAAGGACCCTCGGATCTCGAACGGCGCCCGTTTTAGTCACGGTGAACTCCAATAACACGTATCCCTCGATGCCTCGTGCTGCTGCACGTCGCGGATACATGGGTGCCACCTTAACAATTGGCAAATACTCACCGTCCGACGAAAATCCACCGGTTCCTTGAATATTCACATTCACATCCACTTGCACCACGCCTATCTCGACACCTTGCGAAGTCGTGGCATCAAAGGTTGGTTTCGGCATGTTGGGTGGCGGCTCGTCCGGCGGGGGGGGGGGCTTGGGCTTACGTTGTTTGACGATAAGCTCCTCGTCCTCTTGCAATCGAACGAAGTCGAGAATTTTCCCGCCTTTGGCTTCGTTCAACCCGCTTTCGTCCGTACTGATGACCGCCTGCATGATAAAAAGCAGGACGACGGTGACGATCGCACCGACCACAAGACTAACAGAGTATCGTTTAACCAAAGCGGTAACCTCGACTAGTCCTCAGTTGATATCGCGACTTCGGTCACGCCCGCACCACGGGCCGCATCTAGCACGCCCTTCAAGCGTTCGTACTTAGCCAATCGATCCGCCTGAATAACGATTCCTCCCTTCGGATTTTCTGCGTGCAACCGCTCGATGTGGGCACGCACCGTCTCCGGATCAACCTTGTTCTTGTCGATCCAGATATCCCCGTTCGGTCCGATCGCGACGAGGACGCTTACCAGCGGTTTAGCCGAGTCTGTCAACGCGTCGGGCCGGAGGACATCAATGCCCGCTTGCTTAATGAAGGTCGCGGTAACAATGAAGAAAATGAGCATGATGAACACCACATCCAGCATCGGCGTCAGATTAATATCTGAATCATCCGACGACCCCGAAAATCGATTCATCCGGCGCGCCATTAAACGGGACTCCCCACCGTTTCCAAGGTCAAGTGGTCTTGCAACAGTTCAGTTTCTTGATCAATTTTCCGACGGACAAAGGTGGAACCCATGATGCCCGTGAGCGACGCAATCATTCCGCACATTGTCGGAATCGTCGCCTGTGATACCCCTGCCGCCATCGATCGCGCATTCCCGCCTTGACTCGCCATGGCGTCAAATACCGAGATCATGCCGGTCACCGTCCCCAGCAAACCGAGTAACGGACACAGCGTTATGCAGGTGAGAATAAGCGGCAAACTACCGCGAATCATTTGTGTTGTTTCAGAAATGACCGACATTCGTATCGCACGAGCGCTCCAAGAAGTGCGCTCGGCACGGCCATTCCATTTGCCAACCACGCCGTCGACGATGGCTTTGTGCTCGAAGAAAAAATACCAAATACGCTCAAACAACAACGTCCACATTAGAAATGTCGTCGCCGCGATGAAATACACGACGTTCCCGCCGAGTTCAAAGAACCCAACGATCGCGTAATAAATATCGGCCACGGCGGATTAGCCGAGCGACTGCCCGGATTCCTCGGCGTGCTGCGCGATCAAACCCTGGGCCTGTTCTTCGAGTACGTGCGTTACGGAACGGCTACGTTGCGCCAAAATGGCGTGCAGCAGCGTGGTCGGAATCGCAACACAGAGACCCAACACCGTCGTCATCAAGGCGATAGAAATACCACTCGCCATAATCTTAGGATCACCGGTCCCGAAGAGTGTGATTGCTTGGAACGTTTGAATCATCCCGATAACGGTACCGAGCAGACCCATGAGAGGAGCAACCACCGAAATCACCTGAATAATGTTGATGAATTTGGTTATCGACGGTGTTTCCTGAAGGATCGCCTCACCAAGCTTGAGGTCGAGCGTTTCGACGTCAACCCCGCGATTGTCTTCGTGGACCTTAAGGACCCTTCCAAGCGGGTTGTCGTCACTGGGCGTATCAGCGTTGTCACGTTGCTGGTTCACTTTACTGCCCACCAGTGAAAGATCGACCAGACGCCAGAGCGCAAGTAATACACCGATGATGCCAACCCAGATGATAATCGCGCCCATGATCCCGCCTTGACCATTTACAAAGCCTTTGGTGATGGATCCGACTTGTTCGCCCAATGTCGCCTTTTCGACTTCAAGGCTTAACAACGAACCTCTGGTCGGGTCAATGGCCAATGGCACCATGTCGCCGCGGTCGGCACTGAAGAGATCTTCGGCCGTGCCCTGAAACTCGCTTGAGGGTTGTCGCGCCAAATCCACTAGAGCACCAACGTCAATGTCGTAATTCAAGTACCCGTCTTCACCAACGATATTAAACGCCCCAACCCGCACCACTTCCCTTTGTTCTTGAATGCCGTCGAGTCGGTTAACGGTGGTGGTAAATCGGGAAACCTCGCCGGTCCGATTCATCTCCTGCTGCAGCGCTTCCCACAATTCCGACATCTCCTCAATGGAGGCCAATTGCGTGGCACTACCCATCTTGGCGGCCAGTTCCCCCAGAGGTTCACCACGGCCCGGGTACTGGGCACTGACGATCGACCCTTCAAAGACGCCACGGGTGTCGCCTGCAACCTGTTGCAGTACGCCAAACAGTTCACGCAGCGACCCAAGGCGTTTGTCGAGCTGCTCCGACATGTCACCGATACGAATTTCGTTCTCTTCGAATTGGGTTTCGAGTCGCTCACTGCGGAGCTCCTCACGCCGTTTTTCAGCTTCTGCATCGTCCAGCATGCTTTGTTGGTTCGCCTTTCTGGCGAGAAAGTCCCGTTCCCGCTGCACGTTCTCACGGCTTTCAACAACGCGACGTTCTTCCACGTTCTTTAGGAGGTCGCCCAGGGTGTCTGCAGGCACGACGTCAAGTCCCACCTGTATGACGGCACTTTCTTCGGTCGCTGACTCTTCTGCATAAACGGCGGTTGCCACTAGTCCAACGAGTGCGACGAGCATGCCCTGATTAATTCGATATCTTAGTTTCATGCTCAAGACTCCGGTGCGATAACGGGCACGGCGAATAAGCCGGCCGTCAGTTGTTTGCGAGCCATTTTGATCCCCCGACTCACGGACGTGGCGTAGTCGGATTCGTCGATCTCTTCGTATCGCTTCGTCTGCCTGTTGTACCACCCGGTTATTTCGCGATCCTTAGATTGCCAAACGAGCGCAACTCGTCCGACTTTTAACAAGTCAACGATAATGTCGGAACCGTTCAGATTGATGGTGTCGCTGTAGGCCTCGAGCGTCCGGCCGTATTCGTTCTCAATCTGGTACGCGCCAAGCACTTGGCTGAATTTCTCTGATACCGCAACATCCGCGCGATCCATAATCGTCCGTAACCGGTCGACACGCTCTTGACGTTCGTCAAACCGGAACGGGATATCCAATCCAACAAATTGATCCAGACCCTCGATCATACGTAGCATAAGTGGCATGACCTGGCGTTCGACCTCCGTAACTCTGTCGATCGAAGCGGCCAACTCAGCCATCTCGCGCTCTTGAACCGCGATCTGTCGTTCGAGTTGACGGTTGTACACCTGCAGGCCTTCTATTTCCTTTAGAACCACTTTGTAATCGGCGTAAAGCTCTCGTGTTTGTTCGGTTGTGGCATCAATCTTGACTTGGGACGCTTTAGCCTGAGCATTAATCTGCTCTGCGACCTTAAAGATATCGTTGACGACGGTTGCTCCTGCACTGGTCGATAGCACCAGAAATGAAAGTGCAATCAACGACGTCGACAACTTCGATATTTGGACGTTTTTCATTCGACTTCCTAAAGGAAATAAAAAATTCAATCTCGAACAACGCAACCTATCACAGAGTTCGCAGTGTCCGACAAACGTGCGCCTTGTTCAGCGCTCCGCGAGAAACGATACAAAAAGCCGTTGCTTGTGGCCCAGCTGATTGAAATCCGGGTTAAATCCCCCCACCCACGGACGATGAAGGATCAACAAACAAGGTGAGGATGTCAACACGGGAAATTCGTTGATTTTCGGCACAAAAAACGCTCCTTTGGCCTTTCTAATTACGAATGGAACAACGCTTGGAAAGATTCGCAAGCAATATTTCCACAACTGCTTTTAGTCGCCCGCCTTGCGTTTTAACTTCTGCTCGTACTGAGCGTCTCCGCGGGATCGTTTTCTAGATTCGTCCCACTCGAGCTTGGTACGGCATATTCTCTGTTTCCGGTGGCTTCCAGAGACCGGCAAATTCTTACAAATCACGCGATCTAGCTCTGAAGTAGCGCCGCCCTTTTTGTTCTCGACACCGGCGCCAACATACAAACTCGCCAAGCAACACAATGCACCCAGCGCGCGGAAATTCATCCCACGTGTTCTTCAAAAAACGTCAGCGTACGTTCGCGTGCTAGCTCGGCAGACGCAGCATCGTGGCTCGCGCGGTGATCGCAGTTAAAGCCGTGATCGGCGGCGTAAACGTGCACATCAACGTCAGGTAACGCCGATTTAATCTTCTCGACATCGGTCATGGGAATGTGCGCGTCGAGTTCACCGAAATGCATGATTACAGGGCACTTAGCCACCTGCTCTAGTTCACCCACAATGCCACCGCCGTAATAGGCCGAGGCACACGTAATCCCTGACAAGCCGCATGCAGAAAGCCATGTCAAAAGTCCGCCATAGCAATAACCAACCACGCCAACCTTGCCGTACTTGCCGGCTTCTTCTACGGTCGCCTGCAAATCCTTCAGCGTGTCGCCACGCTCCGTTTCCTGGAAAGCCAGTCCCACTCCCCGGCCCATGTCGGCTTCTTCGTAACCCAGCTCGATGTTCCGTTCGGCACGATCAAATATTTGCGGTGCGATCGCGGCATAGCCCGCTTGGGCATATCCATCGGTAACTTCGCGAATATGATTGTTGACACCAAAAATCTCTTGAATCACAACCACCCCGCCTCGGGGTGTACCTTCTGGAAGGGCTTCGTATGCCCCAAACGTAAAGCCGTCGATTGCGTGCAATTGCCTTTGCTTACCCATAGATCCTCCTAGTCCAGCCGCCCGAGTCTAACCCACAAATTAAAGTACGAGCGAACGAAACGCCTAGCCGCGTATCCGGTATAGACCAACGAGGTCACAGTTCTGTAACAAAACCCCCTCACAATCCGGTTTGTCGCACCCATGGTCCTACGCAATAAAGGAATGGAGGTATCCGCTCGGATGAGAACACTGCATTGGTTTTCGCTCGCCTGCCTACTGATCGTTTCCCAAGCCAGCGCGAGCGGACCCGCTGTTTCATCGAAGGGCGGCATACAAATCACGTCGTCGAATAGTGTCTTTTCTTTTAAGTTGGGTGGGCGCGTCATGTGGGACGTCGACAGTTTTGACGGTGTCCTCAATCGTTCCAACGACGGTTCTCGTCGTCTTAGCACGGATCTTCGCCGTTCTCGACTCGAACTCGGCGGTACGGCTTACGACGATTGGAAATACAAGTTCGACGTCGATATCAAGGACAAGCCAGGCGGAAGCAACGCGCAGCTACATACCGTTGGGGTCGATTACACGGGATTTGGGGGATTCGATATTTTTGTCGGCAGAACAAAAGAGCCCTTCGGTCTCGAAGAACTCACGAGTTCGAAATCAATTTCAAGTATCGAGCGAAACTACTACACAGAGGCAACAGACACGGACAGCCAACCGCAATTTGGCATTCGTCTGGACGGCAAAGGCAGCAACGTCGGATGGAGCGTGGGTTTATTCAACCCGGTCGGTGGGCCCAAGAAAGACAACGGGGGTGACCGGATCGCTTTTACCGGGCGATTGTTCGGGGCCCCCATCAATACCGACTCGAAGACGCTGCATCTCGGGATTGCCGTCACCGACCGAAACATCGATCAGCCGTTGCAACACAAAGGTTTCGGTCTCGACATAGCGGAGTCCGGCGGCAAACTCGATTCATCGTCACTCACGATCGACAGTGATCGGCAATGGGGCCTCGAAGGACTCTATATTTCCGGCCCATTTAGCCTGCAATCCGAGGTATTCGCGAAGAAAGTAGGCGGGGCCAACGGTGGTCCAGACGGCAATGTCCAACACTATTACGCCCAAGCCACCTACTCTTTGACCGGTGAACGTCGCGGATACAAAGCGAAATCCGGCATCGCGGATATTGTGAAACCTTCGGCCGATAGGTGGGCGATAGAATTAGTCGGTAAATTGGACCATATCGAGTTGGACATCGATGGGGTGCCGACAGAAGAAGTATCGGGTTACCTCGGTGGACTCAATGTTTATCCCAACAAAAACGTCAAATTGATGCTCAATGTCATTCGTGTCACGAGCAAGAATATTGCGGCCAACAACGACGACGACGCGGCCACCGTGATCTCGACCCGTTTGCAATTCGCGTTCTAGAAAACAAAAAATACACACGAGTTAGTTTTTGGTAACAATCTCTTCTGGGAAGACTGTTTAGCATCCGCTTGGATGCGCGATTCTTTATGAACAAAAAGAACATTTTGGTGGTCGAGGACGACGCTGACATCAGCAGCCTCTTACGTTTCTCACTTGAACACGCCGGTTTTTCGGTCTTCGAATCCCCAAGCGCTGAGGCTGCGATGAAAATCCTGACCGACGAACAAACGGACCTAGTCATCATTGACTGGATGCTGCCCGGGATGGACGGCTTAAGTCTCACGAAATCATTGAGGGAACGAACGGATACCGAAAAAATGCCGATCATCATGTTGACGGCAAGGAGCGAAGAAGCTGACGCAATTCGTGGGTTTGACTCGGGAGTCGATGACTACGTAACCAAACCGTTTTCTCCTCGCGAATTGATTGCACGCGTAAATGCCCTTCTGCGCCGATCCAGCGGAGAAGCCGGATCTCTAATTGAAAGCAACGGTATTGCCTTGAACACCCGCAATCACATACTTCAAATCAACGGCGAGAATCTCTACCTTAAGCCCAGGGAATACGGACTATTTCAATATTTGATGAAGAACCCAAACCGGATTCTTAGTCGCAATCAACTCTTGGACGGAGCTTGGGGTAGGTCGGCGTACGTAGAGGAACGAACGGTAGATGTATACATCGTCAGACTGAGAAAAAAGTTGGAACCCTCAGGTAAGTCAGGAGTGATCGAGACAGTCCACGGCGTTGGTTACCTCTACCGAACAAATGCTGAAAAATGAAAGGCGCGCCCTGGACTTTCACCTTTAATGTTCTCTTCGTTGTTCTAGTCATAGCTACTGTAGCGTCGTACGTACTGGGAGACGTACTTATCGGCTTCATCGTCAGTCTCTCCGCAATAATCGTTTTCGTCCTCTTCCAGCTCGTTCAATTTTACCTTTGGACTCGAAATCCCATAAAGCCTCCCCGAATGGTAAGTGGGCTATTCCAGGTCTCTGCCAGTCGATTGTTTCGTAGCTCATACAACGCACGAAAACGATCAAGAAAAATAATTGATGCCACAAAGTGACTAAAGCGTCGACTCAGAGAACTACCAGAGGCGTGGCTTGTCACCACAAGTGATGGCCAGATCATGGCGGCTAACGATGCTGCAAGGGAAGTTCTAGACCTACCGATTAGGACGGCTGGCATCAATCTCATCGAGCATTGGCAAGATCCACGAGTTGAGACAATCATTCGAAGTCCGGTGACGGGCGAGGTTCTTGAGGTTACCTCGCCAAAGGACAATCGCAGTCAGCTGGAAGTTCGCCTGCATACACTCGACCACGATCAACGCATCATTCTCATCCGGGACGTGACCCCCCTCAACAGGCTCCTCACGACTCGTCAGGATTTTCTCGCGAACATCTCACACGAATTGCGTTCGCCGCTTACGGTGATCGTTGGTTATTTAGAAGCGTTGCAAGATTCCGCAAACATCCAAGATACGGAGGAAATCGTCGCGCGGCTTCTCTCCCCCGTACAACGAATGAGGAACCTTGTTGAGGATCTACTAACGTTGACTCGCCTCGAATCATCTCCCCGGCCCTCAATATACGATTTGGAAGACGTTAACGTGGCAAAAATCATCGCGACGATTTCGAACGAAATCACGGAATTGGAAGGATTCGACCATGACGTGGAGATGGCAATAGACGAGCGGACAAGGGCCCTAGGAATCCCTGAAGAGATCTACAGTGCGATCAATAATTTGATCACTAATGCTGTTCGTTACACCCCCGAGGGCGGCAGGATCAACATACGGTGGCTTAAGTACGATGATGCGTGCTTGTTTGAAGTCACGGACACAGGTCCGGGAATAGCGACCGAGCACCTGCAGCACTTAACTGAGCGGTTTTATCGAGTCGACTCGCCAAGAATCGCAAAGAGTGGGGGGACCGGATTAGGTTTGGCGATTGTCAAACACATATTGTTACGACATGAATCAACATTGCGGATCAACAGTACGTTGGGAAGAGGTAGTACTTTTGGGTTTACGCTACCGAGTTCAAGAAACGCGATCTGATGGAAACATTGTCGGCCCACCTAGTCGGTTAAACCAAATCGAACTACCCAAAAATCCCTTTAAACGTATAGAAAAACAAGATTGAGAGCGAGGCTCCTGCCGGAAGTGTAACAACCCATGACAGAATGATTTTTCCGACTACCCGCACGTCAATCGCGCCAATTCCTCTAGCCAATCCCACCCCTAGCACTGCTCCAACCAGCGTGTGCGTTGTCGAGATCGGAAGACTTGCTCCTGAAGCGACGACAACGGTGGTTGCCGCCGCAAGCTCTGCAGCGAATCCCCGGCTTGGCGTCAACTCAGTAATATTGCGACCAACCGTTTCTATCACGCGGTACCCAAGCATTATCAAGCCAAGCACAATGCCACTTGCACCCACCAGTAAAACCCAGCCAGGTAAGGCTGACTTCGCCATCACAGAGCCGCCCGATTGGACAATATTGACCACTGCGGCCAACGGCCCCACGGCGTTGGCTACGTCGTTAGACCCGTGGGCAAACGCCATGGAACACGCTGTAAATACCATCAAGACAGCAAAAACCTTTTCGAGATCCGAATGCTTACCTTGGCGACCGCTCCCAGCTGTTTCCTTAATTCGACCAATAAGGAATCTTCCGACAACCGCTAGGAATGCTCCAAAGGCCGCTGCCAACGCAAGACTTTCTGCCGCTGAAAATTGGATCCCGACATGCTTTAAACCCTTTAGTAGAGTGACCATGCAGATTACGAAACCGACTAAAAATATGTATCCCGGGATAAATTTCTGAGCGCGTTGAAACTGATCGGGCCGGTCAAGAATGAGTATCTGGACACTCTTGAAAATTCCGAAAGAAATCGTACCCGCCAATAGAGGTGATACGACCCAGCTCGATGCGATGGAGCCGACCTTGCCCCATTGGACAAATTCGCTACCTATACATACCGCCGCAAATCCAACGATTGCGCCAACAATGGAGTGCGTTGTTGACACTGGCCAACCGAATATTGATGCGACGAGCAACCAAATCCCGGCTGCCAATAACGAGGACAACATTCCGTAAACGAGATAGTGGGGTGTGTCAGCAAGTAAATTCGGATCAATAATCCCCTTGCGAATCGTTTGGGTGACTTCGCCACCCGCCAGATAGGCACCAGCGAATTCGAAGATACACGCCACCATGATTGCGCCCGTAAGTGTGAGAGCTTTGGCGCCAACCGAGGTGCCCATTGCATTCGCAACATCGTTGGATCCGATACCCCAGGCCATAAAGAAACCAAGCACACATCCTGAGATTAGGAGAGTGCTGCCAAATTGAGTAATGATTTCCAAACTAACTCGACCCCTTAATTCTTACTTCGCAACTAGCATGAGTAACCGATGGCCTACTTGTTGAGCTCTATCGGCGAGCTCTCCGATCTCTTTCACCACTTCATACAGAAAGACGACTTCGATCGGGGTGAGGTCGTTTTCAACCGAAAATAGTTCTGCCCGAACGATTATTTCCGCTTCGTCAGTCTCATGTTCCAACGCGTCAAGTTCGCGTACTAATACTGCGAGTGTTTTAGCGACTTCGCCGCCAAAAGCAGCGCCAAAAACATCGTCGAGTCTTTCGACTGAAGCTGAAGCTTGCCGCGCCGTACTTATGGCCTTGGCTACAAAATCCGTAAAGCTCTCACGGATTCCTTCAGGAATCCGCATCTTCCGTCCGGTCATCAGTCCGGAAATATCCTTCGCGGTATTTGGTAATTGATCAACAAGCCGAACAAGATCAAGAAGGTCCGCTCGCGGCACCGGAAGGAAAAGACTCTTCGGTAAATGACCGCGAATTTCTCCTTTCAGATCATCAGCTTGGTGCTCCAGCTCAACGATTCTCTCTCGGGATTTAGCGGCACTTGGCCAATCGCTCTCGTTCAATGCTGAAACAAAAACCCCAAGTTCATCCGTGCAATTTCCAGCTATCAACGCATGTTCAAGCATCGGCTTCACCGGCGACTGTGCTAACAAGTCGAGAAAAGAACCTCTAGACATGATTTGTCCACCCATACGAATACACGGGAACCATAATGGCTGATCCGGCTTTTCCCGACCATCCCAATTCAAACGCTAGCTCTAACTTCCAAACTCGTTTTCGATCTCCGGGGAACCTTTCAACGTTTCCGCAAACCGACAGATCCAGACAAGCGTTCCGCGACGGTGTGTTGGCATGATTCCCCTTTGGAACCATCGTCCCACCATTTTGTTACAGAACTATGACTTCAGGAAGC
>JAKUTI010000042.1 GCA_022448765.1 Pseudomonadales bacterium | reverse complement strand
TTTGCCCTTTGATGTAGCTGCCGGTCACTACGATTTCCTCGATTTCCTCGCTTTCGCTTTCTTGCGCGAAAGCGAAATCTGGAAACAAAAGTGACACGCAAACGATCAAACCAAATCCAGCAATAAATCTCACGATTCCCTTCTCCAATTCTGTTCCAAAGACGGGCTAGTGCCCTGTATGTTGCGGAGTGGCTCTCGCCAAGAGGACGGACGGATCCACCATTTGCTTCCGTTCGCCGTGTATAAGCAGGCCGACCTACCAAAAGCCAGGCGACTATATAGTCTCCTCACCCTTATTTGTCAAAAAATGCGTAGTTCATAGGTATTCGTACGAAAATTAGAGGAAAATGAAATATCTCTTACACAAACTTAATACAAACTTCTTTAAACCCGTGTAAATGAAGGCTTGGAGAGGGCACTAGTCATTGAGTGGGAGTGATCTCTTGAATGGAGGTGCCTGGATTGACTAGCTCCTCGATAGATATTCGCTACATGCATGCGGCGCTAGACCAGGCAAGATTGGCTGTGTCGTTTGATGAAGTTCCCGTGGGCGCCGTCGTCGTGTACCAAAACGAAATCATCGGTCGCGGTTACAACCAACCGCGTACGTTGGCCGACCCGACTGCGCACGCAGAAGTAGTCGCGATACGTGCGGCGTGCCTTCATGAAAATAATTATCGACTTCCCGGGGTCACGGTGTATGTCACGCTGGAACCCTGTTTGATGTGTATAGGTTCCTTGATACACGCCCGAGTTGCTCGTTTGGTTTATGGGGCGACCGAACCCAAGACGGGGGCAGTCGAAAGCACTTGCCGGGCACTCGAAGACTTTCCGCACAATCATGATATTGCTGTGTCTCGGGGTGTCTTGGAGAAACAGTGCAAGTGTCTCGTCCAGACCTTTTTCAAGGTCAGGAGATAAGGATTTGGTGCAATCGATGGACGCGTTCGCAACGAAGATTACTGGAAACGAGTCATGGCCCATGTAGAAGTACTATCGGGACGCCCGGCATTTTCCAGAAATAAACTCGATAAGGTACGCAATCGTTTGCGCGCGATCGACGATTCGGTGGGAGAGCTTGATGCCGAATACGTCCATTTCCTGCACGCGGCAGAGCCTTTTCCGGATGAGACGCGGGAAGTGATCATGGCGCTTCTGGACTACGGGCCTTCGCGTACCCGTCTTGGACATGCTCGTAAACCCTATTGTGTCGTGATTCCCCGAATTGGGACGACATCGCCATGGTCGAGTAAAGCAACCGATATCTTTCGCCTGGTAGGTATCCGGGGAATTCTTCGTGTCGAAAGGGGCATTCGATGGTACGTAGACGCGACCGACGATCGCTACGTTTCAGCATTGCACGATCGGATGACGGAGACGGTCATTGACGACGAAGCGTTCTCTGGCCTCTTCGATCGTCCCACGCCCGGGTTACTAGGCGAAATCAATCTTTCGGGTGAGCCCCATGTGGCGTTGTCTGAGGCCAATGTGGGTTTGGGGTTGGCATTATCAGAAGATGAGATCGAATACCTGGTCGCGGCATACGCCAGTTTGGGTCGAAACCCGACCGACGTCGAACTCATGATGTTCGCACAGGCCAACTCGGAACATTGTCGACACAAAATATTTAACGCGACCTGGCAAGTTGACGGGGTAAGTCAGCAACAGTCTTTGTTCCAGATGATTCGAAACACTCATCGCAGTATTAACGGGAAAGGGATTCTTTCTGCATATTCCGACAACGCAGCGGTGATCGAGGGACCCGTCGTCGCACGTTTTTTCCCGGACGCGGAAGATCAGGTTTACCGGGTTGTAAAAGAACCGGCTCACATCGTGATGAAAGTGGAAACGCATAATCATCCAACGGCCATTGCGCCCTATGCGGGCGCTGCAACCGGTTCTGGCGGGGAGATTCGCGATGAGGGTGCGGTTGGTCGAGGATCCAAACCAAAAGCCGGACTTTGTGGTTTCACCACGTCGCACCTAGAAATTCCGGGCGACTTGCAACCGTGGGAAACGAGTTTTGGGAGGCCGGAAAGAATTGTTTCAGCGCTCCAAGTCATGCTGGAAGGACCGGTAGGTGCGGCGGCTTTCAATAACGAATTTGGGCGCCCCGCAATATGCGGCTACTTTCGCACATTCGAACAGCGTTTAGACGCATCCTCCGAGTGGGGGTACCACAAGCCCGTCATGATTGCCGGAGGGCTCGGTAGTATCCGGGGCTCCCATATCGATGCCGACGATATTCCTGTCCACGCTCGGTTGATCGTATTGGGCGGACCAGCGATGTTGATTGGGCTTGGCGGGGGCGCTGCCTCTAGCGTAGGTTCGGGTACTTCCTCGAGCGAATTGGATTTTGCGTCCGTGCAACGAGATAACGCGGAGATTCAGCGGCGTTGCCAGGAGGTCATTGACCGATGCGTAGCATTAGGTCCGCAAAATCCTATCCGCCTCATTCACGACGTGGGTGCAGGAGGTCTTTCAAATGCAATACCCGAACTCGTCAATGATGCGAACCGGGGAGGCCTTATCGATCTCCAAGCCATCCCGAACGCCGATTCCGGGATGTCGCCAATGGAGTTGTGGTGTAACGAAGCGCAGGAGCGTTATGTACTGGCAGTGACAGAGCACGAACTTGAACGCTTTGAATCGATATGTCGGCGTGAACGTTGTCCTTACGCGATCGTGGGACAGGCGACCGAGGAAAAGATACTTCAAGTTACCGACAGTGAAACGGGCCTCACTGCGGTGGACTTACCGCTTTCAACTTTACTTGGTAAACCTCCGAAGGTTCAGCGCGCCTATCAAACTCAGACAAGATCGGGTGCACCCGATGCAATGCCGAAAGTCGATTTAAACGAAGCTATCCAGCGGGTTCTGCGTTTTCCAGCGGTGGGATCTAAGAAATTCCTAGTTACGATCGGTGATCGAAGTATCACGGGTCTCGTGGCTCGCGATCAGATGGTTGGGCCTTACCAGGTTCCTGTTGCTGACTCTGCCGTTACGTTGGCTGGGTTTGATACGTATCGTGGAGAAGCAATGGCGATGGGAGAGAGACCCGCCCTCGCAACGATTGACCCGTCGGCTTCCGCGCGTATGGCAGTTGCCGAATCGTTAACTAACCTGATGGGCGTGCCCCTAGAGAGTCTTCATCGGGTTGTCCTCTCGGCCAATTGGATGGCCGCCGCCGATCACGAGGGCCAGAATCAAGCGCTGCATGAAGCCGTTCGTGCGGTGGGGATGGAGCTCTGCCCCGATTTGGGAATCGCGATCCCCGTGGGAAAAGATAGTCTTTCGATGCAGACCTCATGGATCGCCGCCGAGGATTCACAGTCGGTGACATCGCACGTGACGCTAATTATCAGCGCATTCGGTCCCGTCACGGATGCTCGCCGCGTCATTACGCCGGAATTACGTGGTGGTGAAACGCAGATACTCCTACTCACACTGAACGAAAAAGCACGGCTTGGTGGTAGCGCGATTTCGCAGGTTTTTGAGGGGATCGAGGGCGAGTGCCCGGACGTCGATGATGGTAAGGACCTCAAACTTTTTTTAGAGACCATCCTGAAACTGTGCAGGAGTCGACGCGTTCTTGCGTTGCACGATCGCTCTGACGGCGGCCTTATCGTCACGATCCTTGAGATGGCGTTTGCGGGCCGGGTCGGCGTCGACATTCTCGCTTCCGATGATCTCGTGCCTGACCTATTCAACGAAGAGGTTGGGGTTGTCATTCAAGTTCCGGTGGAGGACGTGTCGGATGTCAGGAACGAATTAGTTGCGGTCGATATGTGTGTCACCGCCGTTGGTCGAACGCGCATGGACGAAGATATTTTCATTTACGCCAACAACAAGGAGGTTTTTCGTTCGTCGAGGGCGGATCTCGAAGAAATATGGGCAACGACGAGCCATCAAATGCAGCGACTACGCGACGACACCGAATGCGCTGATGAAGAGTTCACCATGATCCAGGATGAAGATTCAGTATTGAGCGAGCGGTTGACGTTTGATCCTACTGACAACGTTGTTGCCCGATATAAGAATGTGCGGCCGCGGGTCGCTATTCTGCGAGATCAAGGAGTCAACGGTCAGATTGAAATGGCGGCAGCGTTCGACCGCGCGGGATTCGAAGCTGAAGACGTACATATGTCCGATTTGTTTGCCGGGTTAAAGGATCTTTCGGACTATCGTGTGCTTGCAGCGTGCGGCGGCTTTTCGTACGGAGATGTCCTGGGTGGCGGTGGCGGTTGGGCCAAATCCATTCTCTTTGACGACGCCGTCAGGGAGCAGTTCCAGCGGTTCTTCGAGGAAGACACGTTTGCCCTTGGTGTGTGCAACGGCTGTCAGATGATGACCCAATTGAAAGAACTGATTCCTGGGGCGGCGTCATGGCCACGCTTTGTGCGTAATCGCTCAGATCAATTCGAGGCTCGAACCGTTCAAATCAGTATCACAACGAGTAGATCGCCTTGGCTCGAAGCCATGGGAGATAGTCAAATTCCAATACCGGTGGCGCACGGGGAAGGGCGGGCGCAGTTTGAGCACAGCATAGCGACCCCAGATATTGAGGACTCGGACATTGTCGCCGCGCGATACGTGGACTCGCGGGGCGTTAGTACGTCGTACCCGATGAACCCGAATGGCTCGCCTCGAGGAATTGCTGGAATAACGTCGACGACGGGTCGCGTGTTGGCCATGATGCCGCACCCAGAACGGGTCTTTCGGACGGTGCAAAATTCGTATGTCGCTCCCGCGCACGTTGATCGTGAAGACGGTCCGTGGCTGCGTCTATTCCGGAATATTCGCGTTGCCGTGGGCTGATTTCCTCGGCCGAATAGGGCGTTAGCGACGGATGGGCCGCTTCTTGATGGATTCTGAGTGGATGGGAAAGTCGTCGTTCTCGCGGTCTTGGAAATAGAGCTTCAGCGTTCTTTCGACCACGGGGAACGCGAGTTTATCCCACGGTAGATCCCGCTCAGAGAAGACGTCTGCTTCAAGGGTTTCCTCGCCGGCCGAAAAGCGGCCATCTCGTAATCGTGCTCTATAAAACATGTAGATTTGCGATATGTAAGGGAGGTCAAAGATAGTATAGAGCGAGTCGATATCGACTCGCGCGCGAGCCTCTTCCCACGTTTCCCTAACGGCGCCTTCTTCCGTGGTTTCATTTGTTTCAAGGTATCCAGCGGGCAACGTCCAAAGGCCAGAACGTGGATCAATTCCGCGTCGACAAAGAAGAACACGGTCGTCGGCAATCACCAAGCAACCGACCACCACTTTGGGATTTTCGTAGTGGATCGCTCCACACGTGTCGCAGACTGACCTAGGGCGATTGTCTCCTTCGGGCACCTTGAGGCTGACGGGTGCGCTGCAACTACTGCAGAACTTCATTGGATGATGGAAAGACCCCGTTTATACGAGCGAGCGAAACTAACACGAAACGCGAACACCATTTGTAACCGAGTGCGAGCGGAGCGCAAAATGGCCTCGAAGAGGGAGGTATTGATGATTTACGAACTCGAGAACCGGAGTGTTCGGACCGAAGGTCCGTACTACATTGCGGAGACCGCCGTGGTTATCGGCGCTGTGACCTTGAAGAGTCACGCTAGCGTATGGTGGGGCGCGGTGCTAAGGGGCGACTACGATGAAATAGTTGTTGGTGAAGAGTCCAATATTCAGGACAACTGCGTCGTGCATATGGATGAAGATTTTCCGGTTTCTATTGGCGATCGCGTAACGGTGGGCCATAAAGTGGTTTTGCATGGATGCACCATCGGAAATAACTCGCTAATTGGGATTAACTCGATAGTCATGAATGGAGCCGTTATCGGTGACAACTGTCTTGTTGGTAGCAATACGCTGATTACCGAAGGCAAAGAAATCCCGGACGGTTCCTTGGTTCTCGGGTCGCCTGGAAAAGTAATTCGGCAAATCTCGGACGCAGAAATAGAAGAAATTACCGGGTTCTCGGAACGCTACGTAAATAACGCACGTCGTTACCGTGAGGGACTAATCGCGCAAACAACGTTGGAGGCGAAATGACTAGCATAGGAACGCCGCTGTCTGCATCGGGGACCAAAGCGCTGATGCTTGGCTCCGGCGAACTAGGTAAGGAAGTGGTAATCGAATTGCAACGGCTCGGTGTCGAAGTGGTTGCGGTGGATCGTTATGCCAACGCACCGGGTATGCAGGTGGCCCACCGGAGTCATGTCATCAATATGCTAGATGCCGACGCATTACGGCAGGTGATTTATGAAGAAAAACCAGATCTCATCGTTCCCGAGATAGAAGCGATCGCGACTGAGACCCTTGTCGAGCTCGAAAGCGAGGGATTCCGAGTTATTCCGACGGCGAACGCGGCGCGATTGACCATGAACAGGGAAGGTATCAGGCGTCTCGCGGCGGAATCGCTAGGTATCCTGACCTCGCCCTATGTATTCGCTGCGACCGAAGATGAGTATTTGGCGGCCATCCGGGAAATAGGAACGCCTTGCGTTGTTAAGCCAGTCATGAGCTCTTCGGGCAAGGGGCAGTCCACGGTTGCTGAACCGGCGGACGCGCTTGCCAGCTGGGCGTACGCGCAAGAAGGCGCTCGGGGTGGCGCAGACAAAGTGATCGTCGAGGGGTTCGTCGATTTCGATTACGAAATCACCCTATTGACGATCCAGCATATCGATGGCGTTGCCTTTTGCGAGCCGATTGGACATCGGCAGGAAGGGGGTGATTACCAAGAATCGTGGCAACCTCAACCGATGAGTATTCCCGCGCGTGAGGAGTGCGAGCGCATTGCTGCTCTTGTTACCGGCCAGTTGGGTGGGTATGGGCTCTTTGGCGTCGAGTTTTTTATCCAAGGCGACGAAGTTTGGTTTAGCGAGGTCAGTCCGCGGCCGCACGATACGGGGATGGTGACACTCATCAGTCAGGACCTTTCTGAGTTCGCGCTTCACGTTCGGGCGATTCTTGGGTTGCCTGTGCCGGTGATCAGACAGCGAGGGCCGGCTGCATCCGCGGTCATTATTGCGGAGGGAAACGCTGCCAGTGTTAAATTTGGAAACTTGGAAGACGCACTGGTGGAGCCCGATACTCAGCTCAGACTTTTCGGTAAACCCGAAGTGAGGGGCGAACGTCGTATGGGCGTTGGCCTAGCTCTTGGGAACGATGTAGATAATGCTCGCGCCAAAGCTTTTAGCGTTGCCCAGGCCGTCTCTGTGGAACTCGAATGAACGGCACAGGCGTGTGCCATAGGTCTGCATGAGGGGCTCTGTCCGATTGGCGTTCGGTTCCCCCTCGGCATATAGTTCGCGCTCCTGTGAGGCGTGCTTTGTGATAATCGATCAAACATCTCGAGGGCTCTGTGGGCTGGTAGTTCCGCCAGTTGTACAAGCGGTCGTGAGCCAGCGTGTGCCAATCCGTTTGTTCGAGAAGCTGCCTACAAGGCTATTCGCTCTACGACTGCCGGCCTAGCCGGTATCTATCTGTATACAGGGCCACAAATGCCCCAACCAGCAAGACCCTCAATCGAAGAACTGGCAAGAGATAAGTCATGAATGAGCACGAGCAATCAGGGAATCGCCGCGGCGCGATGCCATTTCAGAAATACAGGCCTTTCAAACCTGTTGAACTGATGGAACGGCAATGGCCTGAACGTACGTTGGATAGGGCTCCACGGTGGTGCAGCGTTGATTTGAGGGATGGCAATCAAGCCCTAATCGATCCAATGAATGTGGACGAGAAAAGGCGTATGTACGAATTGCTGCTTGAACTCGGCTTCATCGAGATTGAGGTTGGATTTCCGGCGGCTTCTCAACCAGATTTTGATTTCATTCGAAGGATCATCGATGACGGAATGGTCCCGGAGAACGTCACCATTCAAGTGCTCTGTCAGGCAAGACGAGAACTGATCGATCGGACGGTTGAAGCTTTATCGGGCGCGCCAAACGCGATATTCCATTTATATAACTCAACTTCAGAATTGCAACGCCGAGTCGTTTTCGACATGGATAGATCGGGTATTACCGATTTGGCAGTTCAGGGCACGATGCTCGTGAAAGAAGGACTAAAGCAACTTCATGACACAAACGTCACTTTTGAGTATTCCCCGGAAAGTTTTACGGGCACAGAGCTCGATTTTGCCATTGAAATTTGTGATGCGGTCGTAGACGCATGGGGTGGGACGAGGGAAGACAAAGTCATCATCAATCTTCCATCGACCGTGGAAATGGCGACCCCGAACATATACGCCGATCAAATAGAGTACTTCTGTCGAAATTTTCGACAGCGCGAATCATCAGTTATCAGTTTGCACACACACAATGACCGTGGCACGGGGGTTGCCGCAACGGAACTCGGATTGATGGCGGGTGCTGAACGGGTCGAAGGGACGTTATTTGGGAACGGCGAACGGACCGGTAATTGCGACATAGTCACGATCGCCATGAACTTATTTTCGCAAGGCGTCGATCCGGAGCTCGATTTGCGAGATATGCCGAACATCCGTTCGACGGTAGAAGAAATAAATAAGCTTCCAGTTCACGAGCGGCATCCCTACGCGGGCGATCTTGTGTTTACCGCGTTTTCAGGGTCGCACCAAGATGCGATCAAGAAGGGTATGGCAAATTTGGGCTCGGGACATTGGGAGGTTCCGTATCTACCGATAGATCCCTCCGATGTAGGTTCCTCCTACAAGGAGACGGTACGAGTGAATAGTCAATCGGGCAAAGGAGGCGTCGGATTTGTTCTTGAGCATCACTTTGGCATCGTCCTGCCGAGGGCCATGTTGGTTGAGTTTTCGAGCATCGTGCAAATTCTCACTGAATCGCTTAAGCGCGAAGTAACCCCAGATGAAATTCGGGAGTCGCTCCTCAAAGAATATGTTGTTGAGAGCGGACCCTACCGATTGGTCGACTACGATTTGCAGCGCGGTGATCAGGAATCGCAGAGGTGTGAGGCGAAGATAGAGGTTTCCGAAAATACAGTGTCAATATCGGGCGAAGGGTCGGGTCCGATTGAAGCGTTTGTTAACGGGATGGTTGAGACGCTTAACGAACCATTGAACATCGTCGATTATCACGAACATGCGTTGAAATCGGGCACTGATTCCGTTGGGAAGGATGCTGCCGCAATTTGTCTACTCGCGATTGATAACGGCTCTGAGAGGTGCTACGGCGTTGGCTTAAGTCAAAACACCATAACGGCTTCGTTGCAGGCAATCATTTCGGCCGTTAATCGGCGCTGGAAACAGCGTTAAACAGCGCAATTACTCTTCATCTTCATCGTCGGGATCTGTCTCAGGCAGATCGATCTGAGAAATCCGGACTGTGTTGACGACGTTGTCTGAAATTTGCAGCGTCTCTATCAGGTAACGATCGATTTGCAGGCACACGTTTGTTTCGGGAATGAATTCGAGGTGCTCAAGAATGAGCCCGCTTATGGTCCGCGGACCTGTGATGGGCAGTGCCCAGCCGAGCGATCGATTAATGTCCCGACATAATGCCATGCCTTCAATGAAATAAGATCCATCGCTTTGCGGATGGATTTCTGGCATGTCGGAAGCGAAATCCGTCGTGAACTCGCCAACTATTTCTTCAAGGATATCTTCGAGGGTGACGATGCCCTGCACATCTCCGTATTCATCGACGACTAGGGCGATCCGATGTTTCTTTGCCTGAAAGTTGATTAATTGTGTGGGAAGGGGTGTCCCTTCCGGCACGAAGTATGGCTCTTCCGTTTCCCGAAGAAGTTCGGACCGGCTAAAGGTGGGCTGAGTCAAAAAGCGGCTCGCACGTCGTAAATGAAGGATGCCCACGACGTTATTGACGGTTTCCCGATAGACGGGAAGACGTGTGTGTTGGGAGTTAACGATTTCTCCTACGATATCGGCGTGGGAATCGTCGATATTGATGCCAGCTATTTCGGCGCGCGGAACCATTATGTCGTCCACCGTGACGTTGTCGAGATCTAAAACTCCTAGCAACATGTTCTGGCGTTGTCGCGGCAAATCAGTGCCTGAGTCCACGACGGTTCTGAGTTCCTCCATGCTGAGATCGCCCGATACCGCAGCCGTGCGCGATCTGAAAGGTTCGACGATCGCATTACTGATCCAGTTAACCGAAGCAACCAAAGGCGAGGACAGTTTCAGTAGAGGGTCCAGAATATAAGCTGACGGAAATGCGATCACTTCGGGACGTTCAGCAGCGATAGTCTTTGGCGCAATTTCGGCAAATATAAGGAAATAGATGGTCAGCACGACAGGTGCAAGCGCTAAACCAGTATCCCCGAATAACCTGACACCGATTACCGCGGCCACCGTTGCCGCCGCGTTGTTAACAAGATTATTGCCGATGAGAATCACACCCAAAAGGCGGTCTTGCCTTCGCAGTAGTCGGTTGGCTTTCCTGGCGCCGCGGTGCTTTTTTCTTACCAGATTTTTTAGCCGGTAAGGATTCAGCTTCATCATGGCGGTTTCAGAACTTGCGAAATAAGCGCTCACGAAAGTCAAGACGACAATCACAAACAAAAGCACCGAGGTTGGTAACCCGACGGTTTCCATGCTTAGCCCCTTTGGAGCAATAGTTCGATCACGAACTTCGTCCCAAAATATGCAAGTGCGAGCAGGACAAACGCAACCAATGACCATCGCGTCGTTGTTACTCCGCGCCAGCCAAATTTTTTGTGGCCGGCCAGTAAGCTCGCGTAAACAACCCAAGATGCGACCGAGAGAACGGTGTGATGTTGGCTAAGATGCGCGGAGAACTTGTCTGCGAGAAATAGGAACCCCGTGCCGATTGAAACGGTAAGAATTGTGAGCCCCCACCACAGGAAACGAAAAAGCATGGCTTCCAGTGATTCGAGCGGGGGTAGGGCTCGGAGCAGTTCAACGGCAGCCCGATTTCGTATTCGCCATTCCATTGTCAGGACTAAGATGGACTGGCAAGCGGCCAAAGTCAGGATGGAATAGGCAACGACGCTTACGACGATGTGCAGGAGCAACGGAGCGGAAACCGATCGGGGCGTGGCAGTTGGGACAGATACTAGAGCGTTGGCGACGAGACAGGCGGACAACGCCAGAATCGATATTAGAAAGACAAATAGGTATAGGGAGTGTAAGGGTTGCTGTATCGAAGCCAGTATCATCGAGGCGGTAATTGCCAGAGAAATCAGTGCTGCAACATTGAAAAACGATAGATCTATCCCGGAACTAGTTCCGAGGATGCCGTAGACGAAAATAGCGTGAAACAAAAGGGCTGGTAGCGTAAAACGAGCGAGGTTGGACTCACGAGCAACCGTACGATTAGCCAATGCACGAACTGGCGCATATGAGGCAAGCGAGTAGAACAAGATGGCCGCGATACCAGCTAAGGCGGGATTCATTGAGGCTGACTATTTCTTTTTATGCGAATGATAATCATTCTCATTATGGATTCAAGTCGCTCTGAGATGCAAAGAGTGATCACCTATCAAAATGGACGATTAGTCTGGCATATCCGACGAAGGCCGTGAAGCTCGCGTTCTGGGACTCTATAATCAACCCATATGAGGAAGTTGGATGTTTGAAAGTTTAAGCGATCGGCTTACGCGAACTGTACGCGGGTTGGCCGGCAAACGGCTCACCGACACAAACATTCAAGATGCCCTTCGAGATGTCCGCCGATCTCTTTTGGAAGCCGACGTTGCATTGGACGTCGTTTCAAGTTTCATCGCCAGTGTGCGGCAGCGCGCGATCGGTGCGGAAGTGACTTCCTCTCTAAATGCGCATGACGCCTTTGTGAAAATCGTGCATCGGGAACTTGTGGAGTTGATGGGCGTTGCTAACGATACGCTCGACCTTGCGGCGGCACCGCCCGTTGTCGTGCTGATGGCCGGCTTGCAGGGCAGTGGTAAAACGACCACGGTCGCGAAGTTGGCTCGTTTTTTGAGGGAACGAGAACGTAAGAAAGTCGCCGTCGTCAGCGCCGACGTATACCGTCCGGCTGCCATTGAGCAGTTGCACCTGCTAGCGGACGAAGCGCAAGCCCGTTTTATTTCGAGCACCCCATCGGAATCTCCCGTGGACATTGTCGATCGCGCCCTTATCGATGCTCGCACCCAATTCGACGACGTGTTAATCGTCGATACGGCCGGGCGCCTTAGTATCGATGAAGAGATGATGACGGAATTAGCGTTGCTTCATGGGGCGCTAAGCCCGGTAGAAACGTTGTTTGTCGTTGACGCGATGACTGGGCAGGACGCCGCGTTAACGTCAAAGGCTTTCGATGAAGCCATTGCGCTTACCGGCGTTATTCTTTCGAAAGCGGATGGCGATGCGCGAGGTGGCGCCGCTCTCTCTATTCGGGCGGTGACGGGCAAACCGATTAAGTTCATAGGGACGGGAGAGAAGACCGACGAATTAGAAGCTTTCCATCCAGATCGTGTTGCCTCGCGAATTCTCGGCATGGGTGATGTTTTGACACTTATCGAAGAAGTCGAGCGCAAGGTCGATAAGAAAAAAACGTCGCGTCTTGCGCGGAAGATCAAGCGTGGTCGCAAATTCGATCTTGAAGACTTTCGCGAGCAACTGAGCCAGATGGCTCAGTTAGGGGGAGTGTCGAATATGCTTGAGAAGCTCCCGGGTGCAGGAACGTTAAATTCCACGGCTCGAGGCCAGGTGGACGACGATGAGTTCACGCGCCTGGCCGTGATGATCGATTCAATGACAGTGCATGAAAGGCGGTTTCCAGATGTGATTAACGGGTCACGTAAGCGCCGAATTGCATTGGGGAGTGGGTCACAAGTACAAGACGTTAATCGCCTTCTCAAGCAACACAAGCAAATGCAGAAGATGATGAAAAAAGTTACGCGGCGAGGTGGCATGGAAAAGATGATGCGGGGCATAGAGCAGACGCAATCGGCGCAAAGGCCCAAAGGCCGCCGATAATTCTATCGCCTTGGCGAAGCCACCCAGAATGTTCCCTTAAGGTAAATCGTTGCTGTAGAATGCCGCGCCTCTACCCATCTGAACGAGATCAATGGTCGTTATTCGACTTGCTAGGCATGGTGCAAAAAAAGCGCCGTTTTATCACTTGACCGTTGCGGATCGGTCAGCGCAACGTGACGGTCGTTTCATCGAGCGCGTCGGGTTTTTCGATCCAGCAGCCCGGGGAAATGCTGAGCGTTTGCGCGTGGACCTCGACCGTATTGATCATTGGTTATCGGTCGGCGCTCAAATGAGCGACCGCGTTCGTAGTTTAGTTGACGAAGTTCGAGAACGATCCGTTGACGACGCGCCGACGGTAACGACCGAGTAGCTGATATGCCGTCCACGGGGACGGAATCCGTCGTCGTCGTTGGTCGTATAGGCCGTCCCTACGGCGTCAAAGGCTGGGTTCACCTGCAGTCATACACGGAGCCGTCTAGAAACCTAATCGAATACCGGCCGTGGTTGATCACCGGTTCGGGTCGACGGGGATGGGAGCAACTGGATTGCGTGGACGTTAGGGCCTATCGGGAGAGTTTCGTGGGGCTATTCGTGGATATCACGGATCGATCGCAAGCAGCGAATCTGTCGGGGCTGAATCTGGGTGTTCCTTTAGAGACGTTGCCGGAACCCAACTCAGGCGAGTACTACTGGCATCAGCTCATCGGTCTTCCCGTGGTCAATGAGGACAAGGTTATGCTTGGTAACGTAACTAAGCTGATGCCGACTGGGGCCAATGACGTTCTTGTCGTTAGAAGTGAAACGGGTGAACGACTAATTCCCTTTGTCGCGAGTACAGTGGATTCGGTGAACCTTGACGACTCAATTTTGGTCCGTTGGTCCGAGGATTGGGATTAAAACGAGATGTGGACAGGAATTGTCAGCATATTCCCCAATTTAATCCGTAATACGCTGAAGGAAGGAGTTGTGGGGCGCGCCGTCGCGAACGGTGATTTGGGAGTAACCCTATTTGATCCGCGCGAATACGCAGAGGATACGCATAAAACGGTTGATGACCGACCGTTTGGCGGTGGTCCTGGGATGGTCATGATGGCAGGGCCGCTATCCGCTAGTGTTTCTGAGGCGCGCCGACTTTGTCCGTCAGAAAACCCAGTGACCATCTATCTGTCGCCACAGGGAACGAGGTTTACGCAGTCCTTGGCGACAAAACTTGCGGCATTACCGGCGTTGATACTCGTAGCGGGTCGTTATGAGGGCGTTGATGAGCGGTTTATTGAACGGGAAGCCGATCTTGAACTATCCATTGGGGACTACGTGCTCTCCGGAGGTGAGCTTGCGGCCATGGTTGTTCTTGATACGGTTGCGCGATTGTTGCCAGGGGTAGTCGGTAATCCCGAATCAATAAAAAGTGAATCACATATGGACGGATTGCTCGACTTTCCGCACTATACGCGACCGCGGAAGTTTGGCGGGGACCGTGTTCCTGACGTTCTGCTGCAGGGTGACCATTGATCTATCGAGAAGTTGCGTCA
>JAKUTI010000041.1:8154-14942 GCA_022448765.1 Pseudomonadales bacterium | reverse complement strand
ACTCGCCGAAGAACTTGGGATCTGAAAGTTGGCTATCAATTCCGAGTCGGGTCAGAACGTTTTGCGAATTGGTATGGCTGGTTTGGGCACGGTCGCTCAAGGCTTGTTGACCCTGTTAAACCAGAACGCGGAGCGAATCACGAGACAAGCTGGCATGCCCATCGAGGTGGTTCGCATCGCGAGTCGTTCCAGGAAGCCCGAAATCGACATCGGGGACGCGGTGTTTGATTCCGATTTGGAGTCGCTCTTGGATGATGACGTTGACGTTGTCGTTGAGTTGATCGGCGGGGTGGATTCGGCGCGCGAACTCATTTCGAGTGCGTTACGTCAGGGTAAACCGATCGTAACCGCAAATAAGGCTGTGCTGGCATCGCACGGCAACGATTGGTTTAACGGTAGTGCGGTGCTCGGCATTGAGGCATCGGTGGCGGGTGGAATTCCAATCATGAGCACCCTTAAAAATGGGCTGTCGGGGAATAGCGTCGATTGGCTGGTTGGGATTATCAACGGAACTTGCAACTACATATTGACGGCGATGGATGAACAGGGAAGCAGCTTCACCGACGCTTTGGCTAAAGCACAGGAGCTAGGCTATGCCGAAGCCGATCCTGGATTTGACGTCGACGGTGTTGATGCGGCGCAAAAATTGTCGCTGCTCGCGGCGTTGGCGTTTGACATCCCCATAACCCTCGACGACACCTACATCGAGGGCATTTCGGGCGTTACGGTTGAAGATTTGAGGTACGCGCGCGAGCTTGGATTTCGGATTAGGCATGTAGGCGTTGCGCGTCGAAATGGAGAGAAGTTTGAAACCCGAGTGCACCCTGCGCTCATTTCCGCAACGGATCTCATTGGTGATGTTTCCGGAGTAGCTAACGCGGTGATCGTGGGTGCAAATGCCGTTGGCTTGATACTTCTTGTAGGGCCGGGGGCAGGTGGTTTGCCGACGGCTTCGGCGGTGCTCGGCGATTTGATCGAAATAGCTCGTGGGACATACTCGCGGATGAGGATTGGCCAAAACGAGGGAGCACGCCTTCCGATTGTGGCGACGGAATCGCGGTATTACCTCAACATTCCTGCGGCCGACCGCCCCGGGGTTTTTGGAGAAATTGGGGACATCCTCCGTCAGAGCGGGATTTCGATGGAAGGGGTAATACAGAAACAAGCGGCTGTACGACAGACCGATGGGGAGCCCTGGGTGCCCATTGTGATGGTCACGGGCCGGGCCGTTGAAGCTTCGATGGACGACGCGCTAGATCGACTTTCGAGTCTTGAGAGTGTACGTGGTCGCGTTCGTCGTATTCGGGTCGCCGATTTCGACTATTGATGATCGAACCCCTCGTCATCGAAGAGCGGGGTCGGGACATTCCGTATCTGGATCTTAGTAAAGAACTGGCCGTTCCTTCTTTTTTAGCTAGAGTTCTCGCTGCGAGGGGCGTTACTAACAAGAGCGAGACTGACCTATCCCTGAGTCTTTTGGTGGGGCCCGATCGATTGCCCGGTGTTGGTCAAGGGGCTTCACGGTTGGTACAAGCGATAAATGATGAGGAACGAATACTCGTCGTGGGCGACTTCGACGCCGACGGTGCTACAGCATCAGCGCTTGTGGTATCGGCGCTACGTGCAATGGGTGTGGCCGACGTCGATTACCTGGTACCCAATCGGTTTGAATTCGGCTACGGGCTAACACCTGAAATTGTAGCTATTGCGGCAAAACGGGACCCATCGCTCATCATCACGGTAGATAATGGGGTATCAAGTGTCGAAGGTGTTCAAGTAGCGAGGGAACTCGGGATCGACGTGGTCATTACTGACCACCATCTACCCCCCAAGGAGCTTCCAAAGGCGGTTGCGATCGTCAATCCGAACCTACAGGGGACAACGTTTGAGAGTCCCTTCCTGGCCGGCGTCGGCGTCGCTTACTATTTGATGGCAGTGGTTCGTGCCAAATTGCGGGAAGAGCGTTATTTCGTAAGTAAGAATTTGTCCGAACCAAACCTGGCCGATTGGCTCGACTTGGTCGCGCTGGGAACGGTGGCCGACGTCGTTCCGCTTGACCGGAACAACCGAATCCTGGTCTACCAAGGACTACGCCGAATGCGTTTAGGTCACCTACGACCAGGCACGCGGGCGTTAATCGAAATTGCGGCTCGAAAGCTTGAGACATTGTCTTCCCAAGATCTTGGATTTGCCGTTGGACCTAGGCTGAACGCCGCTGGCCGCTTAGATGACATGGCTTTGGGCATTCAGTGTTTGTTGGCCGAGAATCTCGAGAGCGCTCGATCGATGGCGGTCGCGCTGGACGAACTGAACAAGGCTCGTCGCGCAATCGAAGATGAAATGAATGTCGAAGCGAGGGTGTTGATATCCCAAGACATGGATGCCGAAGCGCCCGCGCTTTGCGTCTACGACGCATCTTGGCATCAGGGCGTGGTAGGTATCGTGGCAGGACGGATGCGCGAACAATTTCATCGGCCGGTCATCGCGTTTGCCGACTTCGGAGACATTTCGCCAGGCGAAATAAAGGGCTCCGCACGAAGTATTCCTGGACTTCATATTCGCGATGCACTCGACGACGTTGCCACGCGGTTCCCGGGCCTCGTGGATAAATTTGGGGGCCATGCGATGGCCGCGGGATTGACAATAAAGCGCATTCACTTGGATCGGTTCCGAAAAGCGTTTGCCGATGCGGTAACGAATAGAGTTGAGCCACGCGATCTCGTTGGCATCATCGAGTCGGACGGCGTGCTGGCAAGCGAGAATCTCAGCATCGAGAATGCTCGATTAATCGAGGATTATGGCCCTTGGGGACAGGGGTTCGATGAGCCCTTATTTCATGGGGATTTTGAGTTGGTTAGCCAGCGGGTCATCGGTGGAGGGAAACACCTCAAACTAATTGTTAAACACGAAGAAAAACTGGTTGATGCGATAGCTTTCAACCAGAAGTTGATTAGTTCCGATCGGATTACGATGACATATAAACTCGAGGTGAATCGCTATTTGGATAGCGAGACACTACAGCTCTTGGTTGAGCAGGTGGGCCCGAGCTAAATTGCCCTCGTGGTAGAATCTCGGATGATCGCAAGGGGTACGAATGGCTGAAATCACTTCCGTCCGTGAGAGACTTAAGGATCTCATGACGCGTAACGAGGCCTTACGGGGGTATCTTTGACGTTTCAGCGCGCAAGGAAAGGCTGGAAGAAGTAGAGCGAGAGCTCGCCGAGTCGGATATCTGGTCTGACGCCTCTCGAGCGGAAAAATTGTCGCGAGAGCGCGCAGCCTTGGAAGTTATGGTGACGGGCTTAGATCGTCTTTTGACGGGTCTCGGTGATGTATCGGAATTGGCGGAGCTAGCGGCTGAAGAAGACGACTCGGCCACCCTTGGTGAACTCGATCTCGACCTGCAGCGTTATGCGCAAGAGCTGGAGGCACATGAGTTCCGCCGGATGTTCGGCGACGAGTTGGACGAGTCCAATGCGTACGTTGACGTTCAATCTGGTTCAGGTGGGACGGAAGCTCAGGATTGGGCCGAGATGCTGCTTCGTATGTATCTTCGTTGGGGCGAAAAACGCGGACTAAAAACGGAATTAATTGAACTTTCCGATGGCGAAGTCGCTGGCATCAAAAGCGCGACTGTGCTTTTTTCCGGCGCCTACGCATACGGTTGGCTCCGCACGGAGACCGGCGTCCATCGATTAGTGCGTAAATCGCCTTTTGATTCAGGGAATCGTCGTCACACGTCCTTTGCGTCGATATTCGTATCCGCGGAGATAGATGACGACATCGATATCGAAATCGAGACCGGAGACGTGCGCGTGGATACTTATCGCGCTAGCGGGGCTGGTGGCCAGCATGTTAATCGGACGGATTCCGCTGTCCGATTAACGCATGAACCGACCGGCGTCGTAGTACAGTGCCAAAGCGAACGATCTCAGCATCAGAACCGTGATAAAGCATGGAAGCAACTACGGGCTAAGTTGCATGAGCGAGAGTTACATAGACGAAGAGAAGAACAACAAGCGTTGGAAGATACAAAAGATGACATCGGATGGGGTTCGCAGATCCGGTCGTATGTGCTGGATCAGTCCAGGGTCAAGGATCTGCGTACGGAACTGGAGCGTGCTGATCCCCTTAACGTGCTGGACGGAGATATCGATGGTTTTCTGGAGGCAAGTTTGAAGGCGGGATTATGAGTGACGACAGCGACCTCGTTGAGTCGAGGCGACAGAAACTAAACGAATTGCGACGCCGGGGAATCGCATACCCCAATGATTTCGATCGATCCGATTTCGCTGAAGAACTGCATGCACGTTATGGCGATTCCTCCAAAGAAGCGCTCGAAAGCGAAGCGGTGGGTGTCAAGATTGCTGGGCGGATCATGTTGCGACGAGTTATGGGCAAAGCAAGTTTCATTACGTTGCAAGACGGTTCCCAGCAAATACAGTGCTACCTGAAACAACAGGATCTCGGGGAGGCCAGCTATACGGAATTTGATGAGCTCTATGACCGTGGGGACATCGTTGGTGTGACGGGAACCATGATGAGGACGAACAAGGGGGAGTTGACGGTCCATGCGTCCGAGATCGTACTACTTACGAAGTCGCTTCAACCGTTACCCGAGAAATATCACGGTATCAGCGACCAGGAACTCAAATATCGACTGCGATACGTTGATCTAATTATGAGCGATGCGTCACGTGCCGTGTTTCGTGCTCGCAGTCAGGTTATTTCGACGATCCGCCGGTTTTTCGACGCTCGCCAATTCTTAGAGGTTGAAACGCCGATGATGCATCCCATTCCAGGTGGTGCGAGTGCACGGCCGTTCACCACTCATCACAACAGCTTGGACATGGAGCTCTATTTGCGGATTGCGCCAGAACTCTATTTAAAACGCCTCGTCGTAGGCGGGTTTGAGCGCGTCTACGAGATTAGCCGCGTCTTTCGTAACGAGGGCCTATCCAGTCGCCACAACCCCGAGTTCACGATGCTCGAGTTCTATCAGGCATATGCGACCTATGAGGATGCGATGGCCCTGACCCAAGAGCTTCTTCGCGACGTTGTCGTGACGGTGGCGGGGTCTTCGGTAATCGAGTTCCAAGATCAACAAATCGACTTTGGCAAACCAATGGGTCGAGTTGATATGTCTGAAGCCGTAGCCAACGAAATGGGGGTGTCACTAGAAGTATTAGGCGACCCCGCGGGTATTTCGAAGGTTGCTGAAGCCGCGTCCGTGAAAGTTGATCCCGATTGGGGCGTTGGCAAAACGCTCGAGGCATTGTTTGAGGCACGCGTCGAAAAAACGCTCATAGCCCCGACGTTCGTTACGGGTCACCCCGCTGAGGTGTCTCCGTTATCGCGCAAGAATGATCTTCACCCCGAGTTCACCGATCGGTTTGAGCTGTTTATCGCGGGACGCGAAATTGCCAATGGATTTTCCGAATTAAACGATCCTGAAGATCAAGCCGACCGATTCCGTATACAAGCGGAAAAGCTATCTCTGGGGGATACGGAAGCCATGCACTTCGACGCCGACTATATAAAAGCGCTTGAATACGGCTTGCCACCGACGGCGGGGGAAGGCATTGGGATTGATCGCCTGGTGATGCTGGTGACGAATTCTCCCTCAATACGTGACGTATTGTTGTTTCCCCAAATGAGGTCGCGAAAGGATTGATGGCACCGAGTGACCGCGTGGTCTTGGAGAGTAGCTGGAAAGAGGCGCTTGCTAAGGAGTTTGATGCCGCATATCTGCTGCGTTTGCGTACCTTTCTGGTTGGCGAAAAACGAGCCCATAAGACTGTGTATCCGGCCGGATCGGAGATATTCAGAGCCCTCGATTCCTGTCCATTGCCTGACACACGGGTCGTCATTATTGGGCAGGACCCCTATCACGGCCCCCATCAAGCGCATGGGCTTTGCTTCAGTGTTCCGCGGGGCGTCGCTCCGCCTCCTTCGCTAGAGAATATCTTTCGAGAAATTGAAGACGATATGGGCAATGAGTCCGCACCTGGAGGAATCGATGGAGGGAAAATTGTACCGGGGAAGGGATGCCTAGAGACCTGGGCTGAACAAGGTGTATTACTGTTGAATTCTGTTCTCACGGTCGTGCGTGGGCGTGCAGGTTCTCATCAAGGCAAGGGATGGGAAACTTTTACCGATAGGGTCGTCGAAGTGGTGAATCGGGATCGGGAACACGTGGTGTTTATGCTTTGGGGGAGTTACGCACAGCGCAAAGGGGAGATGGTCAGTCGAGATAAACACTGCGTCCTAACAGCTCCACACCCTTCGCCGCTATCGGCGCATAGGGGGTTTTTCGGTTGTCGCCACTTCTCGAAAGCGAATCAATATCTGGAGGCACACGGACGGATGCCGGTGAATTGGTTCAACGTAGAATAAATGGGTTAGAACGCAATTCGTGGGGTTGCAGAAGGCGGCTGCTCAAGATCGCGTTCCGATCCGGTGGTCTCGTCTGTCGAATTCCGAGAGAACCGACTGAGCAGATAGTCTTGCAACGCGACTAATTGCCTTCAACTAGCGTCAATTCACAGTGTGCGTCGGTTAGAACGGCGTTGTCAGAGCTGCTGACCAACAACGCGTGGGCATCGTTGGCTGCGATGACTATACCGGCGGCTCCCGATTGATCAAACTCTTGGCCCGGATTCGGTTTTTCCCCCGCCCACGAGTAACGTCGCAATCGACGTTTGATAACGCCACGATGCTCGGCTCTGGCGATGATCTCTTGACCAAGATAACAACCCTTATTGAAATTAACAGTTTGAAACAGCGTG
>JAKUTI010000041.1:0-8144 GCA_022448765.1 Pseudomonadales bacterium | reverse complement strand
AAGCGGTCCGCGGTATCTTTTGTCACGATGGCGAGCTCTTGTGTGACGGCCGCATCTAAAAGAGCCGGCTGGTCATGGGAATATGCGTTCTGGGGGAATGCTTCGACGAGCCAGTCGAACGGTTCGAGCACAGTGCCCGTTGAACCCGAGGTGGAAAATCCAACGATTAACCTCTCGCCTTCGGTGATCGTTGATTTCGAGAAAACCAGGTATTTGGATAGGTGGGCGTCAAGAGCATCGACGACACTTTGATGAACGATGAAATTCACTTCTGCGGGAGACCCGAACATCCACCCGTTGGCAATGACTCGTCCCTTGAGACTTGTGAACGCCATGGGTACGGCTGTCTCAGAGTTGATTGACTCGACGTCGCAGGTCACGTAGCCCTGGAGAAAGCTGGCAGCGTCTGGGCCCGCGAGTGACTTAAGAGTCAGACATTGGTTGCGTTCGCTAGAGTAAGCCATGTCGCTAGTCTACCAAGGTCGGAATGGGCATGATCGGGCAACGTGCAAGGGATACGTCAATGGAAGAGGATGAACGTAAAGCCCGCTGGCGTAGTCGCCGCGGTTTATTGGAGCTCGATCTCATCCTCGTACCCTTTGCGGAGAATTGTTTCGCGGGCCTGACGGAACCACTCCGTCGTGAATACTTAGATCTCTTGGAAGTAGATGATGTGGATGCCTATGTATGGCTAGTAAGCAGCGAGAGAGCACCGAAACGCTATCAAGATATCGTGAATGTAATTAAACAATTCAAAAGCAGTGAAGGCTGACCGAGCCGGATTGCGGAAATGTTTCCGCTGTCGTTATCTCGGGGGCCCCTTTTTGTATAGACAAAGTTGGTCGGATACATTGCCCTGAGCGCTAGCGCGTTTTTGATTGCTTTCTTTGCCGATTGATGGGTTGAAGGACGTCAAGTGGATCAACGACAGGATAAAGAATACTCGGGCGTGGGTTGGTTCGTGGCTGCGGGTAGTCGAGGGTGTAATGTAAGCCCCGGCTTTCACGTCGCCATTGCGCCGCTTGCACCATGAGTTCGGCAACATGAATTAAGTTTCTGAGTTCAATGAGATCGCCGTTGACACGATAATTTGAGTAATAGTCGTGTACCTCCTGCTTGAGCAGTCCAATCCTTCGAGCGGCCCGTTCGAGTCGTTTGTTGGTGCGGACGATGCCGACGTAATTCCACATGCATCGCCGAAGTTCGGACCAATTATGGGAAAGAACAACGTTTTCATCGGAGTCGGTTACGCGACTTTCGTCCCAATCGGGAATGTCGCCAAGAAAATGGCCTCGAAAATTGGAGAGTCCTTTCGCGATATCGTCAGCAACGGACCGAGCAAAGACTAAACATTCAAGTAGTGAATTACTGGCGAGACGATTGGCTCCGTGTAATCCGGTGTGAGCGTTTTCACCCACTGCGTAGAGCCCTTCAACGTCGGTCTTGCCCGTCTTGTCGACGAGTATCCCGCCACAGGTGTAGTGGGCGGCTGGTACCACGGGTATGCGATGGCGTCGTATATCAATTCCGACGCCAAGACAGGTTTCGAGAATGTTCGGAAAGCGCTGCTCGATCTGTTTGTCAGGAAGGTGTGTGATGTCAAGGTACACACATTCGAGACCAAGGCGTTTCATTTCAAAGTCGATGGCCCTGGCGACGACGTCTCGGGGTGCCATCTCGGCACGCGGATCGAATCGATCCATAAAGCGTTCGCCATTGTTCAGAACAAGCCTGCCGCCCTCCCCGCGGATGGCTTCTGAAATCAGAAACGATCTCGCGTCCGGGTGATATAGGCAGGTGGGGTGAAATTGGTTGAATTCCATATTCGCGACCCTGCAACCTGCACGCCATGCCATGGCGATCCCATCCCCGGTTGAGCCGTCGGGATTGCTGGTGTACTGGTAAACTTTACTAGCGCCGCCGGTCGCAAGAACGACGTATTTAGCCTCGATGACCTCAACGTTGCCCGTTGCAGCGTTGTAGACGTATGCCCCCAGAGTTCTTGCCGCGTGCCGGTTTGGGGTATCGGCCCTGACGACATCGATCGCGATTCGCTTGGTCAGTATGTTGATCTTGGTGTCACTGGTTACGCGATTTATAAGGGTCGTTGCGATAGCTTGGCCAGTCGTATCTGCAACATGCAAAACCCTCCGGTGCGTGTGGCCGCCTTCCCGAGTCAGGTGCGGGCCGTTGTCCTGCTGATCGAATTCGAGGCCGAGATCCTCAATATGATCGATAGCTTGGCGAGCTCGACTGACTACATGGCGGACAATTTTTTCGTCGCACAGACCAGCGCCTGCCGAGATGGTGTCGCGGACGTGGGCATCAACACTGTCGGCGGGTTGCGACACGGCGGCCACTCCACCTTGTGCGCGATTGGTCGAGCCGTCTCGAATGTCGTCTTTGGACAGGACAATGACCCTTCCGCGGGACGATAGATGTAAAGCAGTGGCAAGGCCAGCGGCCCCACTGCCTATGACGAGAACATCGGTGGAAAAACGGAGAGTCAAGAAACCACTCGCGAGCTACGGTTCGAAACCGTCCCTAGTATATACAGGACTCGGCTAGCAGAATATCGATCACTTGGATCGGGTTTGATGGTCGGAGGATGATATTGAAAGCCGATACCGACAGAGCGTTGGTTCGACGAGTTCAACGTGGCGACCCCCATGCCTTTGACCTGCTATTCCTTCGTCACCGCCATAAGATTCATGGACTGGTTCGTCGATTTGTGCGTCGTGAGGGAGAGATAGACGATGTCGTCCAGGAGACGTTTATAAAGGCATACCGGGCCCTACCTCGTTTCCGGCTCGACAGTGCTTTTTATACCTGGTTGTATCGGATAGCGATAAATACGGCGAAAAATCACATCACGACCGAAAAAAGGCGTTTGGACATGTTGCAAAGTGATGCGGATGGAATGGAATCTGTTGAGGAGACAGGTTCACCGATGGAACTCGCCGACCCCGAACGCGAACATTTGGCCATCGAGCTTAAAGCCGCCGTTCATCGGGCCCTGAATGCGTTGCCCGACGATTTAAGGGATGCGGTAACTTTTCGAGAATTCGATGGTCTAAGTTATGAACAGATTGCTGTGATCATGGACTGTCCGGTGGGAACTGTGAGATCGAGGATTTTTCGCGCGAGAGAAGCGATCGATAAGAGAATCGGGTATTTGATACGTGAAGAATAATCAGAAGCAGGAAATCGTGGGGCGACTGGGTGACTGAAAACAGCAACGACACAATGTCGGCCATGGTTGACGATGAGGCGGACGAACTTGAAATTCGGCGCGTTCTCAGTGATATCGCTACCAACCCAAATTTGAAGCGCAAGTGGTCTCGTTACCATGTCATCTCAAGCGTCCTAAAACGAGAGGGGCATTCCAATCTCAAGGAATCGGATCTCGTAGATGTGTTGCCTCACGACCACAGACGTCGAGCGAGCTCGGCCAACGCGATAAACCAAATTTTGGGCAAGTCGCGGCGCATGGGGCACGGGACGTTGGTGGCTTCGTTGGTTGCCGCGATCCTGATCCTCTCGATACTCGCCAATGTGGACGATGAGGAGGCTGAGCAGGTCGAATTTGCGGGCTCGTCCATGGTGCTCGAGGCGGCCGTAAGGGGTGAACGAATTCCAACTGAAAGCGACATCCGTCGTGCTGAAGCGTATCTGATCCGGCACGCGCTAAACGTTCCGATGAATAGCTCCGCTGCACCTATCCCGTTTGTCAAAGTGATTGCCCATGAAACTAAGAAGTGAGGTGATCATTCCGATTGGTCGAAGTATTGCTTTGATTTTTGTTCTGAACGCGTTGCTGGTAGGGGGAGCCGAGCGATCCGCGCTCGAATGGCTCGATACGATGAATCGAGCCTTTCGAACCCTCGATTACGATGGTGTGTTTAGTTACCAGAGTGGTACGGAGCTCACGACACTTCGTGTCGTGCATGTGGTCATTGACGGTATTGAGCACGAGCGGCTCGTTCATTTGGACGGCGCGCGGCGTGAATTCTTGCGACGAGGTCAAGAAATCACACGGATTTTGCAGCCAGGAGACGATATTCTAGAACTTGAGAAAGCCGTTCCTCCGACACGGTTTGTCCGAGCATTTTCCAGCCGCTTAGACGCGATTGTCGACCTATATCGGGTCGAATTGACCGGTACGGGCCGAGTGGCCGGTAGACGTGCGGTGAGATTGAACATTGCCCCTCGTGACCAGGATCGATACGGTGTCGGTATTTGGTTAGATGATTCAACGGGATTGTTATTGCGGTTTGAACGATACGACCTGGCGGGAACCGCTCTGGAAAGGTTTCAATTCGGTCGTTTGATGATAGGGGATGTTCCTCGAGCGGCTGTGGTACCAGTTGAATATGCTGGTGCGGTAAAGATGGAGATGAAATTAGAGGCAAGGATCGACGCTGCTTTGGAGCATCGGGCTCGCTGGCGCCCGGGATGGGTGCCCCGTGGCTTCGACGGCTATCGATCGAATAACTCAGAGGCGATGGCTGAACGCGACAGTCTTGAAGCGATGATTTACACGGATGGATTTGCCGCGTTTTCGGTATTCGTAGAACCGATCCTCACTGGCCGCGTGGTCGATTTTGATTGGCGAAACGGGGCTACTACCGTTGTCACGCGAACGCTTAGGGACCCGAGCGGCGGGAACCGACTGATCACCGTCGTGGGGGAGGTGCCAACAACTACTGCGAAGAAAATAGCGGCGGATATGGTTTACGTGCGCTGAGTTGATACTTCTCCTCGGGATACTTTGTTGACCCGACAACTCAAGTCGAACTTTGGGTGCTAGTGGATCCCTTTTCCTGATCGAACCCACAACAAACTCACGAATCAACGTTGAAACGCGATAAGCTCGGGACTGCCGTTGGTAATAAGAATGTTGTGACTCGTCTAGATCGGACCCGCAACTTCTCCATCATCGCTCATATTGACCATGGCAAGTCCACACTTTCTGATCGTTTGATTCAACTTTGTGGCGGACTAAGCGATCGCGAGATGGAGGAGCAGGTCCTCGACTCGATGGAACTCGAGCGAGAACGCGGTATCACTATTAAATCGCAGAGTGTCGCGTTGGAATACACAGGGGCCGACGGCGATACCTACCACCTCAATTTTATCGATACTCCGGGACACGTGGATTTCAGTTACGAGGTTTCTCGTTCTTTAGCCGCATGCGAAGGCGCGTTGTTGGTCGTGGATGCGGCTCAGGGCGTCGAGGCTCAGTCGGTGGCTAATTGTTATACGGCGATCGAACAGGGACTGGAAGTGATCCCAGTGCTAAATAAAGTCGACTTGGTTCAAGCTGAGCCGGGCCGAGTCGCCGAAGAAATCGAAAATATTATCGGGTTGCCTTCGGACGGAATCATCGAAGTAAGTGCTAAGACCGGACTTGGGGTCGAGTCATTGCTTGAACAGTTAATTGCTGAGATACCGCCACCTCGGGGAGACCCCGAATCGGGATTGAGGGCTCTCGTGGTCGACTCGTGGTTTGACAACTACTTGGGGATTGTTTCGCTGGTTCGGGTGTTCGGCGGGAGCGTAAGGCCAGGCGATCGAATTTTTGCGGACTCTGTAGGGAAAACACATATCGTTGATGAGGTCGGGGTGTTTACACCAAAGCGAGAAATTCGAGACGAACTCGCTGCTGGGGATGTCGGTTATGTCGTGGCGGGAATAAAAGATATTCGTGGAGCGCCGGTCGGTGACACACTTTTGCAGCAGGGATCTAACGAGGCACCTGTTCCTGGGTTTGAACGTGTTAAGCCACAAGTGTTTGCGGGAATGTTTCCGGTTAGTTCGGACGATTTTGAATCGTTTCGGGAAGCATTAGCGAAGCTTCGTTTGAATGATGCATCACTGCAATACGAGCCAGAGACATCAGATGCCCTTGGGTTCGGTTTTCGTTGTGGTTTTCTAGGAATGCTGCACATGGAAATCGTCCAGGAACGGCTTGAGCGCGAATACGATATTGAGTTAATCACATCGGCTCCAACGGTGGTCTATCAAGTGACCACAAAGCAAGGTGAAACGATACAAATAGATAATCCGTCTCAACTACCAGAGCCGGGAAATGTTGCTGAGATGGAGGAGCCCATTGCGCGTGCAAATATTCTTGTACCGCAGGAACACGTTGGAAATGTCATCTCGCTTTGTGTCGAGCGTCGTGGCGTACAAAAGAATATGGAATTTGCCGGAGGACAAGTCTCGCTGACCTACAACATACCGATGAGCGAGGTGGTGATGGACTTTTTTGACCGACTTAAATCAGTCAGTCGTGGGTTTGCGTCCTTAGATTACGGTTTCGATTCCTTCGAAGTTGCGCCCCTAGTGCGACTTGATATCTTGATTAATGGCGAACGCGTCGACGCATTGGCTGTCATAACGCACAAAGACGAGGCGCAAACCAGAGGTCGCAAGTTGGTCGCGACGATGCGCGAGTTAATCCCGCGGCAATTATTCGATGTGGCAATTCAGGCGGCGATTGGAAGTCATGTCGTCTCCAGGCAAACCGTGAAGGCCTTGCGAAAAAATGTGACTGCGAAATGTTACGGCGGCGATGTCACCCGCAAGAAGAAACTACTCGAAAAACAAAAAGCGGGGAAAAAACGGATGAAACAAGTTGGACGCGTGGAAATCCCTCAGGAGGCCTTCCTTGCGGCCCTAAAGGTTGAGCGCTAACGATGAGTTCATGTCGAAATATGTTGGCGTTACTTTGTGGGCAGAGTATCGAATTTAAGGTTGGTATAGTGTTATTGGTGAGAAGCGTATTCATACTGCCTTGAGCATAAAGGCCCTCCAGCATCGAATTGGCTACAACTTTCGGGACCCATCGACTCTCAAGTCTGCGTTAACGCATCGGAGTGCGAGTAGAGACAACAACGAACGGCTCGAATTTCTGGGTGATGCGGCTCTAGGTTTTGCCGTTGCGGACGCGCTTTACACTCGCTTCTCGGAAGCCTCTGAGGCCGACCTCACGTTAATGCGAGTCCAACTGGTTCGGGGTAGTACGCTAGCGGTCATTGCTCGAGAAATTGGTCTGGGAAGTTGTCTTTCGTTAGGAGCTGGCGAACGGAAAAGTGGTGGGACCAACCGCGACTCGATTCTGGCGGATACTCTAGAGGCCGTTATTGGTGCGGTCTTGCGGGACGGCGGCTATCCTGCTGCTCAGGGCGTTGTTGCGCGGTTGTTGAAGAACCGGCTCGACTCCGTGAGAGAACATCCGATGAAGGATCCGAAAACACTCCTTCAAGAGGAGCTTCAAGGTCGGGGTGAGGTTCTGCCTGACTACCGCGTTGTCGAAAAAATTGGTGACGCACATGATGGACGCTACCGTGTTGAGTGTCGTGTCGATTCCCACCAACTCGTTTCTTTAGGTGAGGGGACGTCACGCCGGGATGCCGAGAAAGAAGCGGCACAAGCGATGTTGAAAGCGTTAGGCAACAATGAATAAAACGCACTGTGGATACGCAGGCATTGTTGGACGTCCGAACGTTGGTAAATCGACCTTATTGAACCACCTCATGGGAGCCAAACTTTCGATTACGTCGCGGAAGCCGCAGACCACGCGGATAAATTTGTTAGGAATCTCTACCGAAGACGAAACGCAAATTATTTTCGTCGATACCCCGGGATTGCTGGGCTTAAAGCGGGATCCGTCGGGACGAAAAATAAACCGTTTTATGACGAATCAAGCTACGACCGCGCTTGCGGATGTTGATCTGGTGGTGCTCTTAGTCGATGCGCGAGGATGGACTGAGGACGATGAGACTGTGCTAACGCTGATTAGGCGCGAAAGTGCTGCTGCGATTTGCGGTATCAATAAAATTGATCGTTTGCGCCGCAAAGATCTTCTGCTTCCGCTTATCGATGAGATCCAGGATAAATACGCGTTCGAGGCGATTATCCCAATGTCGGCTCTGCATCGAACAGGACTTGAAATGCTGTCAACGGAAATTGCTTGTCGAATGCCCGAAGGGCCGCACCTTTTTGATTCAGAGATCTTGACCGATAGACCCCTGGTCTTTCTGGTAGCGGAAGCTATACGAGAGAAAGTAATGCGTCAGTTGGGGGACGAACTCCCTCATCGTACGACGGTCGTTGTTGAACGCGATGAAGTGGGCGAA
>JAKUTI010000040.1 GCA_022448765.1 Pseudomonadales bacterium | reverse complement strand
CGAAAAAGACTTCGTTCAATCGCCCTCCTGCGAAAGTAACTCGGTCGGCAGTGACCGTCGGATTGAGGCGATTCCATCCGCCCGTAGCCGCCTCAATTGAAACACCATAGGGAACCAAGAACTCGTTGATTGCCGGTTCCAATTCGCCGAGGTTCGCAGAGGAAATTCTTCCTACAGCCTGCAACACGGCAAGACAAGCTAGAACGGTGACGGCGAGTAGCAGCGCGACTCGAACCGAGCGACTCAACGTCTCTCCCCTAATTCCGCTTCATTGCAGGCAAGGTTGGGGTCAATCCACTTTCGGAGCTCAATGTTTCAACACCCATCGCAATCAAATGAACTTATTGTTTGGCTTCACGTTTACTCGCTGTCCGAATTTTTACTGAGCGCTCAGATCTGACAGTTGAACCAAGGTGAACTGGCCGAACCCACAATCCTTATCAACCTCAAAGCTTACTGCACACCCGGACTCGGAGTTGAAAAGTTCCAATCGGTCTGACTCTTGACCAAGCATTCGATCCACAACCTCTTGCCCAGTCCTGACCAGATACCTGAGTTCACGGCCTCGGTTTTCGCCTAGAGCCTCTATTGCAATGTGTAGCGCACGGAAAAGATCAAAACATGTGGTTTCAAGGTTCTTAGAAATGCCTTCACCACCACATTTCGAACAGGTAGTGCCCAATTGTTCCGCAAGGCTCTTTCGAGTACGTTTCCGACTCAGCTCAACCAATCCGAACTCCGAAAAGTCTCCTACTTGAACGCGACTTGGATCACCGTCAAATGATCTTTCGAAGACCCTCATGACATCGCCTCGATGGATTACCTCGTCCATGTCGATGAAATCCACTACCACAAGCCCGCCAATATTTCGGACGCGTAACTCTCTAGCTATCACCCTAGCCGCTTCCATGTTGGTTTTAAACGCTGTGTCTTCTAAGTTCTCTGAGCCGACAAAACGACCTGTGTTGACATCCACAGTACACAGCGCTTCGGTACTCTCAATCAACAAATTTCCGCCCGACGGTAGCATCACTTTGCGCGATAACGCTTTTTCTATTTCTGCATCCAGCTTACGTCGTCGATTTTCACTATCAATAGCCTTCGTTACTCCCGGGAGATACTCCGGCATGTAGCTTTTTACGAATTTTTTTACTTCCACTAAGGTCGCTTCGTCGTTCACAACAATAGACCGTACCTCAGCGTTAACGAGGTCTCGGATTGCACGCGTGTGGAGAGGTAGGTCTTGGTAAACAACCTCCCCCTTTTCCGCCACCTTGGCCTTTTCGGCGATTTGATGCCAAACGCGTTCAAGAAATTCGACATCGTCCTGGAGATCGTCGATCGGCACTCCCTCGGCCACCGTTCGGACAATGTACCCGTAGCTAGACGACATTTCGTATCGAAATGCCTCCATCGAGTTGCGCAATCTTTCTCGTTCGGCTTCATCTCGAATACGCTGGGACACGCCAATTCGATCGGTATAAGGCATCAACACTAAATATCGCCCAGCCAGGGTTAAGTTCGTGGTCAAACGAGCACCTTTACCACCAATCGGATCCTTACTTACCTGCACCAATACCGACTGGCCTTCATGCAAAACACCGCGTATATCAACCGGATTTTCGGATGGGTCGTGAGTTTCTTTATTGACACGACGATTATCCAAATCAAGAGATGCCACAGACTCTCCAACCACATCGCGCACGTGCAAAAACCCTGGGCGATCCCCTCCGAACTCGACAAAAGCGGCCTGAATGCCGGGCACGAGTCGGTCGACCCGCCCACGGTATATGCTACCTGTTAGACTGTATCGACCGTCGCGCTCAATATGCACGTCCTGCAGAATTTCATCCCGGTAAAGTGCAACACGGGTCTCGTACTCGTACGCATCAACAATTAATTCTTGGGACATCTGATCTAATCAAATCCGGTTCTGCCATGGGTAATCCAATCACGGCACTGTAACTCCCGATTACTTTATCCACAAATACCGCTCCCACACCTTGAAGGGCGTATCCACCTGCCTTATCAACGGGTTCGCCCGTATCCCAATATCGTGACGCCTCATACTGCTTCAGACTGCGAAAATGCACCTTGGTGACTACTACCTCGCACTCAATCCGATCTTGCAAAGAGAGTGCTACCCCGGTCATGACCTCATGTTGACGACCCGACAAAGTGTCGAGAAAAGAAATCGCCTGTCCTCGGTCAATCGGTTTCCCAAGAATGTCGCCGTCAACATGCACTATCGTGTCTGCACCCAATACTGGAAGATCCGAACGAACATGCCTCGCCTTTGATAGCGCCATTCTTCTCACATAATCTCGGGGATCCTCCCGCGGCATTACCGATTCGTTGATATCGGCAGGCTCAATTAGGAATTCAAACCCAACGCTACGGAGTAAATCGGCTCGACGGGACGACCTCGATGCTAAAACAAATTGCGCAGGACTCACCGAATACCGAACCGCATTTTGACACGACCGAGCACCCGAGAGATGGGGATCCACAGAAAACCCGTGCTGATGGCTTGAACTATCAATGTAGGGGCGATCGAGACGTCGTTGACGAGATTGTCAATCAACGCCTTGATACAAAGGACACCAAGAGATAGAAAAAATATAAGCAAGACTGCTTGGGCGGGGGAATAAAGGCGCACTCGGGCATGTAATTTCCAGCCTATGAGTGAGACCAGCGCTAGGCAAGCCCCGTTTGTGCCAATACTATCGCCTATCAGCACATCAACCAGCGTGCCACAGAGCCAAACACTCACCAACCCAAGTCGTTCGGGTATTTCGACAGCCCAAAAAAAACAGACCAATAGCATCCACTCAGGACGTAACCAACCCACCCAGTCCGGCATTACCCTGGGTAAGTAGCCCGCGGTAAAAAGCATCCCTATCAAGATAGACAACGCAACGATCATCACTCGAAATAAATTATTCATGGTCCGATCGGGTTGAACAAGATAAGCACATGTCGACTCGTATCTAGTCGCGCCTGAATGCTAGCGCTAACGTTGGCATAGTTACTGAGCGAGTCGATGTCGACCGACAGTATTTCGCCAACCGGATACCCCCTGGGAAACCTACCACCCAATCCCGAGCTGACGAGAAGATCGCCTACCCTAAGACCTGCTGTAGTTGAAACATATTCAACATCCAGGCGATCGCTAAGACCCGTTCCGACCGCTATCGATCGCAATCCCGTTCGCACAACTTCTACCGGGATCGCATGTCGAGCGTCCGATACCATTAATACACGAGCGCTAGAGTTGGTAGTCGCAACCACTTGACCGAACAACCCTTCCGCATCAACCACCGCTTGACTCACGTTGACGCCATCGCGCGCTCCTTTGTCAATGACCACCTCGCGACGCTGGGTATTTGGGTCGATTCCGATGATTTCTGCGACCAACACGTCCGCGGACAAGCGCTTACGACTTCCGAGTAATGCTCTTAGGCGCATATTTTCAGCTTCAATCGCGGCTAATCTTTGTGAACCGTAGGTAAGTTCGCGTATTTCCTCTATTAGGCGCGCATTCCGATTTTGCATCTGATTTCGAGAAGCAAAAAAAGTTGTCGATGCTTCTGTAATGGAATAAGGCGCATGAGCAATCGATTGGATCGGTTGCGTAACGACCGCAAGTCCGTCCGTCACGGGGTTGAGTATGGTCCCGTCATGCGATTCAACGAACAATAAGCAAACAGAAACACCGCAGAGAAAGAATAAAACGTACTTCGCGCTCGACTTGGTGCTAAAGAGCCTCTTAATTAGCGTTCACCGCTTCGCTGATGCAAAAAAACAATTGTTCGTCGGCAGCTGCATACGCTCGCATCTCATCCCCATTTCGCGCTTACGTCTTCCCGTCTAGAGCAGTGAGTTGGGTTTCGCGCGCTCGAGATCCTCAAGATGCTTCCCGCCCCCTTGGACAACGCATGTGAGCGGGTCCTCCGCAACGACCACGGGTAATCCCGTTTCACCTGCCAACAGCCGGTCAATACCTTTCAAGAGCGCTCCACCGCCCGTCAGTACCATTCCGCTCTCTGCAATATCGGAAGCCAGCTCAGGCGGACATTGCTCAAGAGCACGTTTCACCGCCTGCACAATCACTGAGAGAGGCTCTTGTAGCGCGTCAAGAATATCGTTGCTATTAAGTGTAAAACTGCGAGGAACGCCTTCCGCTAGATTTCGGCCACGTACGTCAATTTCCAGGACCTCTTTATGAGGACACGCCGTACCAATCTCTTCTTTTATTTTTTCTGCAGTAGCTTCACCGATCAAACTGCCTTGGGTTCGCCGTACATAGGCACCAATAGATTCGTCAAATCGATCGCCACCAACACGCACGCTGTCCGAGTACACAACACCACTGAGCGAAATAATCGCGATTTCCGTAGTGCCACCTCCAATGTCTATGACCATAGTACCCACCGCATCGTCGACGGGTAGCCCAGCACCAATCGCCGCTGCCATCGGTTCTTCAAGTAAGAGTACGTCGCGCGCTCCAGCCCGTTCGGCAGATTCTCTAATGGCTCGCTGCTCGACCTCTGTCGACTTGCAGGGTACGCAAACGACAATCCTCGGACTAGGTTTAAAACCTAGCGCATGTTTCGGGTGTACTTTCTGAATAAAGTGTCTGAGCATCTGCTCAGTTACGTCGAAATCCGCGATGACACCATCTTTAAGTGGTCGGACTGCTGTGATGTTGCCTGGGGTCCGACCAAGCATGCGTTTTGCATGCAGGCCGATCGCTTCAATAGATTCTCGACCATTCTTGTGTGTACGAATGGCAACCACGGAGGGTTCGTCCAAAACGATACCCTGCCCACCCACGTAAATGAGCGTATTCGCCGTACCCAGGTCGATCGAGAGATCCCGGGAAAACAGACCTCGGATATTCTTCAGCACGTCGTGTTTCTCTAGCCCCCCAGCGGGTCCCAGCACTCTAGCACGAGACCCCGACCACCTGAAGCAGGCAGATTATCGCGATTCTGTTTGCTGTATGCTGGTGCTGCAGCCCTAAAAAAGATCTTAGCCGAGTTGTTAAACCTACTTTAGGTTATGTGGCCTGCAACAAGCTGAAGTGACCTGAAAGTGGATCAACAGACAATCGACAAACTGCTATTGCTTAGCCAACTCTCGTTGCTTCCCGAAGATCGAGAAAAGCTACTGGGCGACCTATCGTCAATCGTCGAATTAATCGATTTCATGCAGTCAATCGACACCGACGGCGTTGAACCACTATCACATCCACTCGAGGTTACCCAAAGGCTCAGAGCTGACGAGCCCGAGACATGTCTTGACCAAGAACAATATCAGGCAATAGCCCCACAAACTCGCGACGGCCTCTACTTGGTTCCAAGGGTTGTTGAATGATCCCGTACGCGAATGTAGCTCAGCTGCGTTCCGGCCTTGATAACGGAGAATTTAGCGCAGAGGAACTAGCGTACTTTTACCTCAGTCGAATCGAGGCTGCTACGGACCTGAACTGCTTTATAACCGTCGACCAAGAAGGCGTTATCGCCGCTGCAAAAAATGCCGATAAAGCTATCGCGAAGAAGAACGTCGGCCCCTTAACAGGAATTCCAATCGCCCACAAAGACCTTTTCTGCACCAAGGGATTATTAACGAGCTGCGCATCCCACATGCTCAACAATTTTATCGCCCCATACGACGCCACGGTTGTCGACCGATTACGTAAGGCGGGTGCCGTAACTCTTGGCAAAACCAACATGGACGAATTTGCAATGGGTTCAAGTAACGAAACCAGCTTTTACGGGGCGGTCAAGAATCCATGGGATCGGACGCGCGTCCCGGGTGGTTCGTCTGGTGGCTCGGCAGCTGCAGTTGCAGCAGGCTTGGCTGCTGCATGCACCGGCAGCGATACCGGCGGTTCGATCCGTCAGCCCGCGAGCTTTTGCGGCGTCACCGGATTAAAACCGACCTATGGCAGGGTCTCTCGCTACGGCATGATCGCGTTTGCTTCGAGTTTGGATCAAGGCGGACCTCTCGCAAGCACGGCATCCGACGCTGGGACCATCCTTAATGCGATAGAAGGATACGATCCGAACGATTCGACTAGCGCGATCGCAGAAGCCACCGACTGCCATAGCGTATCTCCCGCACTGAAAATAGGTATTCCGTCCCAATATTGGAATGATCTCAGTTCCTCTTTGACTAAGGTTCTCGAAGAAGCTCGTCTTACGCTTGAGTCGTTGGGACATCAATTCGTCCCGGTGGAACTGCCGCACACGAACGCTGCGACCGCGGCCTATTACGTGATCGCTGGAGCAGAAGCCTCGACCAATCTTTCGCGTTACGACGGTGTTCGTTACGGTCATCGAGCCGCGTCCGCTGAGAGTCTAGAAAACCTCTATCAAGTTTCGCGTTCCGAGGGGTTCGGCAGCGAAGTGAAACGACGTATTTTAACGGGTACCTATGCGCTTTCGGTTGGTTACTACGAGGCTTACTACCTTAAGGCCCAACAAATCCGCCGTCTTATTCGCCAGGATTTCTTGGATGCCTTTCTAGAAGCCGACGTCATCCTAACGCCAGTCGCACCTTCCACGGCCTTCAAACGAAATGAACTGATAGAAGATCCAATCGTGATGTACCAGCAAGACATCTACACGACGCCGGCCAGTCTCGCAGGACTTCCAGCCCTTTCGCTTCCCTGTGGATTCAGCGGTCAAATGCCGGTTGGTATGCAATTGATTGGCCCTCACTTCGGCGAGGCGTCCCTACTGAATCTTGGCCGCGAATATCAAAATGAAACCGACTGGCACGTACGCCATCCGGAGTCCGGAGATGACTGAATGGGAGCCCGTCATTGGGTTAGAGGTTCATGTTCAGCTTGCGACACGCTCCAAGATATTTTCACGCGCTGCTACGACCTTCGGTAAATACCCCAACAGCAATGCAAATGGTGTGGATATAGCGTTACCAGGCGTTCTGCCTGTATTGAATGAAGAGGCAGTGCGCATGGCCATCAAGTTCGGTCTCGCGATCGACGCCGAAATAGCCCCATCGTGCCGCTTTGATCGAAAGAACTACTTCTACCCTGATTTACCCAAGGGATACCAAATAAGCCAGCTCGATCAACCGATTGTTGGGCAAGGGATTTTGCCCATTTTCCTCGGCGACGGTTCAATACGCGAGATAGGGATTACGCGGGCTCATCTTGAGGAGGATGCGGGCAAGTCCATTCACACCGAGTACGAAGGTCTTACCGGAATTGATCTAAACCGCGCGGGTACTCCATTGCTCGAAATAGTCTCCGAGCCCGAGCTGCATTCGGCAAGCGAGGCGTCGGCTTGTTTTCGGGAGTTACATAGTCTTGTGATGGCTCTCGAAATCTGCGACGGAAATATGAACGAAGGCTCCATGCGTTGCGATGCGAATATTTCCGTCCGGCCGAAGGGATCCGAGATTCTGGGTCAACGCACGGAGATAAAGAACGTCAACTCGTTTCGGTTCGTCGAAAAGGCCCTTCGTTACGAGATAGAACGCCAAATTGCGGTCCTTGAATCGGGCGGCGACGTTATTCTCGAAACAAGACTGTACGATTCCGAGCGGAATGAAACGCGATCGATGCGTTCGAAAGAGTCATCGGACGACTATCGCTATTTTCCAGACCCTGATCTCTTGCCTGTGGATATATCCGACGATCTGATCGAATCAGTGAGGGCGACGGTGCCCGAACTTCCTGCTGAAAAACGAAACAGATACATCGTTGAGCTCGGTCTTACCGATTATGAAGCCAATCGACTTATTGAAGATCCCAAAGTATCTAGATACTTCGATGAGGTAGCCCAAAGCAACGTTGACGCGAAACTTGCTGCCAACTGGATCCTCGGAGAAGTCTCCGCCGCACTAAAACGCGACGAAATCGGCTTCGCCCAGGTTCCCGTCGCTCCCGGTGAGTTAGGAAGACTGATTCAACGTATTGAAGACGAGACCATATCGGGAAAAATTGCAAAATCGGTTTTCGAATCACTTTGGAACGAAAACGGAAGCGTGGATGGAATCATCGAAAGTCAAGGTTTACGGCAACTTAGCGACACTGGCGAACTGGAAAACGTCGTGTCCCAAATCGTTGATGATTTCCCGGACCAAGTGCGGCAGTTTCGTGACGGCAAAGAGAAAATACTCGGATTTTTTGTCGGTCACGTTATGAAAGCGACGGCCGGAAAAGCCAATCCGAAACAGGTCAACGAGATCCTTCAGCGCAAACTTAGAGTCTGAATCGTTCCGCTTATTGATCTAATTCCAATAGGTCCTCATGCAGCTAGGAATAATGGACGTCGAGCCTGCCGGCCACTTTCACTTGTGCTCGCCGGTTGTGGAAAGCACTCCCTGGATTTCTAGACACTGCTTCTAAGTATCTATATCGAGCTACGCGGTAGAACTCTTGGCGTTCATCCAATCTACGTAATCGCCTGGATACCCGACCACGTCCCAGCGGGCCTTAATTAAACTCACAATTTCCGAAATGCCCTCAGGTGGGATTTTTGGGCTGGCAAGAACCCGATCAACAACTGCTGGGGTGATTGCTTTTGAATTGCGTCGACTCTCCACAATATTGCCTTTGCCGGTGAGGACGTTGCCAAGCCCATATACCCCATCCACAAGTCGCCCCTCATCTCTGTTTTGCCATCGGTATAACTCGCCCTCCATTCGGACGCCGTCGATAGGAGTGGGCGTACTCCCTATCGAGCTAATTATCTGTTTCGAACGCACTATGAACTCAGTGCCCTCCAATCTTTTGACCCGACCATCAACTATTTCGGTACGTTGAAAAACAACGCCGTTCAATACCCCGCCTTCTTCGACACCCTCGACTGGCACGACATTGGGCTGAAACCGCACTAGGTACTTCCGCATCACTTTGTCCATGATTTTTGCTCGAGTGCCTCTGAGCTTCTCCATGCGCTGCGCCGTCGGATTACTTATGTTCTCGAGCGGCATGTCTTCTTTGCCACGACGATAGAAAAGCGTGCAGCCTCGTATCGCAAAGTCGTCCGGCGTATACCCGTGGGCCTCGACTGTTCGTGGGATGCCTCGCAATTCCATCTCTTCAACATCAGCTGTGATCCCGCGATCTCTCAAGGCACGTGTGTAAAGCTCAAGGTTTAAGATCTTGCACACATCGATCGAAGCCAGGCCGCCTCCAATGACGATGGCGTCATCGTGAATCGGAAAATCCTCACCAGAAAACCCGCTTTCTTCATAATGATTGAACCAATAGACGAAGGGATTCTGATAGCTCAGTCCGTTTCCAATAAAACGATCGGCACCTTCGATCGGCAGCGGGCGATCGAGCCAAGCCCCGTGAGCAAGGATCAATGCGCTCAGACCCGCATTGTTCGAGAGAGTAGAAAAGGAGAGGTCCATGCCAAGTCGAGTGCCCGGAACGAACACCACCCCGGGAGTAGCAAGGTTTTCGTCAATTTTCGCGTATTCTTTTGCGCGGAGCTTCGAGTGCCAGCGTGGCAGACCGTCCTCGATCTTTCCGTACGGACGAATATTTTGTTCGAAGACGACGGCAATGCATCCTTTTTTCGCGATGAGAGCGGCTGCCTCCGAACCACCAACCGCCCCGCCGCATATGCCAATAACATGTCGAGCTTCTGCCAAAGAAGGTAAGTTCATGGGTATATGGTAAAGGGGTTTTATATATACGCCAAAAAAAGACTTCATCGTCTAGGCGATGGACGAAATATTCCTTCGCCGTGTCGTTGGGTACGAGCCGGGGGCAATGCCAACCAAACGCAAATATCCGTCACCTTAGGCGTTCAATATATCTTTCGACGTCGGCTCGAAATTTCTAGCTTAATACTGTCGCCCCGAAATATTCTGCCGCGAGACAACGCCACGAATGCGGCTCATTCAATCGCTAGTATCGGATGCCTCCATACCGTATTCTCTTAACGTTGATGGACTTGAGCACGAGGGGAGACTATGACCAACGGCCCATTACCCGCGGTTGACTACCTGAAGATTCCAGAGGACGGAGATCCGTACCTTGAGGGCTACAAATGTTCAGCTTGCGATGCAATTTTCTTAGGAGAACGCGCCAACTGCTCTAAGTGCGGCGAACGCGATCAAATGGAAGTGGTGACGTTGGCGAATAGTGGCACTTTGTATGCTTATTCCATCGTGCATCGGTCCTTTCCCGGCATCGAAGTTCCCTACATCTCGGCGATTGTCGATTTGGAAGGTGGCGGAACCGTCAAAGGGAACTTGATCAATGTTGATCCTGAACCCGAGAAAATCGAATTCGGCATGCCCGTCGACATAGTCTACGACGACGCTCTGGGCCGTAAAGATGGCGAAGGTAATTCGTATCTTTCCTACTTTTTTCAACCAAGCAACGCAACCAGCTAAGGAATAAATCAATGACAGACGCATATGTAGTTGGTGTGGATATGATCAAGTTCGGACGGTTTCCCGAAAAAACCGTCCCACAGATCGGCGCCCAAGCCGCCCACCTCGCTCTCGACGACAGTGGCCTAGCCATTCAAGACATGGAGGCCCTGTACTGCGGTAATTTGGGCCAAGCAAGCGGGATGGTCGGTCAACGCATCCTCCAGGAAATTGGCCAAACAGGCATTCCCGTGGTCAACGTGTCCAACGCATGTGCGACCGGGGCAACGGCTTTCCGCGAAGCGTGGGCATCGGTCAAGGCCGGCCTTTACGATTTGGTCATAGCGGTTGGCGTAGAGCAAATGGGTAAAGGGCTTTTGGGCGGTGCTGGAGGCTCGAAAGGTATTTCGAAAGAGGGCCTCTTGGGATCAGGCACTATGCCCTCGGTCTTTGCAGAAGCGGGCATGGAGCACGCGCGAAATTACGGTACAACGTTCGAGCAGTTCGCCAAAGTTTCCGTTAAGAACCACCACCATTCGACAATGAACCCGAAAGCCATGTACCAAATCGAAACACCGCTCGAAACGGTCATGAACGCCGAAATGATTTCGTACCCAAACACGAAACTGATGTGCTCCGTCAACGTGGACGGCTCAGCTGCCGCAATCATCGCGTCGGAAAAGAAGGCAAAAGAACTCGGTTTAATGAGCCGAGCGATCAAGGTACGCGCTTCCGTCTTGACATCAGACCCGTGGCAGGAGCGCGACCTGGTAATGCCCGATGTCAACACGTGCACCCGCAAAGCCGCTGCAGCAGCCTACGAAATGGCTGGGCTCGGGGCTGATGACATCGACTTGGTTGAACTTCACGACTGTTTTGCGACGGCAGAAATCCTTCATTATGAAAACCTCGGACTTTGCGAAGACGGCGGCGCCGGTCGAATGATTGACGACGGCGAAGTTGCCTTAGGTGGAAAGGTTCCCGTAAACGTGTCCGGTGGTTTGCTTTCCAAGGGCCACCCGCTCGGCGCAACAGGCATTGCAAACATCTACGAGGTGTCAACGCACCTTCGCGGAGAAGCGGGACAGCGCCAGGTCGAGGGCGCTCGAATTGGCCTAACGCATGTAATCGGGCTGGGAAGCGCTTGCGGAATACACATTCTCGAAAAAGCGTCCTAAGTCGAAAACACTGAATCGGGGACTACCAGCGCTTGCGCCGGCGGTCCCCGTTCGCTGCCTTATGGCTGTGGCTCATGCGTATCGGTGTAGTTAGCGACACTCACAATAACCTCCGAAACGTTGCTCGGATCGTCGAGCTATTTAACGAGGCGAACGTTGACTTGGTCGTCCACACCGGGGATATCACACAAGCTAAAACCCTCGACGTCTTGGCCGATCTCAGCTCCCCTATGGTCGGAGTATTCGGGAATAACGATCAGGAGCGCGAATCACTCAACAAGGCAATCGCCACACACGGTTTTCAGTTCCACGAGCCCCCTTATGAAGTGGTGTGGGCATCGCGACGTGTCATCATCGTTCACGATCCCGCTGAATTGGAAGGAGTGCTTACGCCAAATCATGATCTAGCTCTGCACGGCCACACACACTTACAAAGGATCGAGAACCGTTCGTCTCAACTGTTATTTAATCCCGGTGAATGCGCGGGCCACATGGCCGGATTGAACGCGGTGGGGATTGTTGAGCTCGATTCTTTAGAGGCAAAACTTATTCGTTTTTAGGAGTCGAACTCTTCGAGGAAATGAGCAATTCGGTTTGCATTTGCGCCCAAATCGCTCATCCCGACTCGAGACACGGATCTAAGATCAATGAGTGTCATTCCGTTGTCGTGCCGAAGTCGAATCACCACGTCATCCTTAAACCCAAACCAGAATGTTGTGGCCGTCGATTCAACAACGCCCGCCCCGCGATCAATATTGACAACCTCCCAACCCATGGTCTCTACCACAGCCAATACGCGATCAAAACTGCCGTTTAGGTCACGTTCAGTGCGCAACGTGTTGATCCCAGGATAGGCTAAGGCCTGTTGCAACCCGTCGTCTTCCGTGTAGGTCAAATCATTGCTTGTCGTTCCACGGACCGCAATCAAATGGTCGAATTCAGGAGGATCTTGTCGATCGGTCGAGATGTCGTGGATGGGAGGCAACCGGCTCGCGTCCATGAACTGAACGAACATGAAAGCTAAGACCAGCGCGCTGAGAATCGTTCCATACCCAAAGGATGCACGACCTTGATCTCGATCCTTTCCACGTAAAAAAATCAATGCAGCGATTCCCCATACCGCGCAAATCAGTGCGACCAATATCCCGGCAAAAAGAAAGTAAAAGCCAACGAAAAAAGTCCAGACGCCGAAGCGACTACCAAGCGCGCCAACTAGCAAAGCGAATATGGCGACACACGCACCCGCGAGGACGAATCGGGAAGCTCGGGGGCTCGTAACCATGGCTCAACTATCCCACGAAAATCGAGATCCGCAACCACCGCGCCTTTTTTTTGTACGTTCGCTAAGATGAAGCTGAGTATTAGCCGTTGTACGCGGTTAGCTAACGGCTATTTGTGCCTATCTAGAGGAGAGTCAAGTATCCAAAATCCGTGGAGCAGTTACGGTCCTTTCGAGACGGTTCGTGACGACCGCTGAAACCGGGCCTCAGGTGGTCGAGGGCGTCAACGTGACCGAACGCGTGGCCGAAATTGAGGCGCAGGGATACACCATCATCCCCGATTTTATCCAGCCGAAGGAAATAGCTCAGATCCGACACGCCTTTGATACCGAAGTACCAATCACCGAAATGAGGGCGATTGGTACCGATACAGGCAAGACTTTAAGGGCACACAACCTCTTGGCAAAGACCCGTGCCGTCGACTACCTGTTTCTCGATCCCCGCATTCGAGCTCTTATCGAAGGTGTGCTGGGACCCCGGGTTCAAATCAACGTGACCACCTTGTTCAACATTCTCCCCGGCGAAACCAAGCAGTTCTTGCATCAAGACGACGGACTCTGGCCCATCAAGAGACCGCACCCCCATTTCGTCTGCAATGCGCTCATCGCACTCGACGATTTCGACCTGGAAAACGGTGCAACGCACATTGTTCCATACAGTCACAGTTGGCACGATCGACCCGTTGATCAATCAATAGAAACCCTACAAGTCACGATGCGCGCGGGAACAATGCTCATGTGGGAAGGTGGGCTATGGCACGGTGGTGGTGCCAACACCTCGAAAAATCGAGAACGCCTTGGGTTCTTTATGAGCCATAACGTTGCCTACTTACGTCCGCAAGAAATCCAACTGTTATCGGTCCCCCGTGAAGTCGCGATGCAACTACCCAAGCTGCTGCAGCGATTGCTTGGTTATCATCGATTTGGGTTGGGCGTGGACGGTCGAGATCCTATTGACGTACTCAAGGACGGAGACGTCGTCAATCCAAGCGCTAAAGTTGCCTGGTGGCGGGATTGAGCAAATCTCCCTTGTCAGCCAACGACCGAACCCCGAACACAACGGCCAAATTGGATTGGGCTTCCTCGCTCGCACGCCTTATTCTCTGAGGGACGGCATCAGCGACGAGATCGCGTGAGGGCGCGCATTTGAGCATCGGGAAACTCGCGACGCACTACCTTTCCTACTCGATTTACCCCGGGGTGATCCTAGGTTGCACAGGAATGTATTTCGCTCTCGCAGACTTCAGCACCGGCCTTTATTTCAGTACCTACGTACCCGTTTTCCTAGGTGCTTTCTTGGTGGTCGCATTCGAATTCCTCATGCCGCACAAAATCGAATGGCAACCGAAAGCGTCCGACATCATCACCGATGGCCTATTTATGCTGGTAGTACAGGTCTTGTTACCCCGCGCGTTATCGTTCGCGGCCGCCTACTACGTGCTCACAACGTTAGACTCGCTTCAATTAACCCTCGATCTATGGCCGGGCTCGTGGAACATGGTCCTTCAGGTCGGTCTGATGGTGCTAATTGCCGATTTCTTTCGTTATTGGCTGCATCGCCTTATGCACGAGTCACCTCGCTTATGGAAATACCACGCGGTTCATCATTCGCCAAAAAAACTCTATTGGTTGAATGTAGGAAGGTTTCATCCCATTGATAAAGCTCTCCAATTCTTGTTCGACGCTCTACCCTTCATCATCCTCGGTGTACACCAGGACGTCCTTGCACTTTATTTCGTGTTTTATTCCATTAACGGCTTCTTTCAGCACAGTAATATTAAGCTTCAACTAGGACCGTTGAATTACTTGATTAGTGGCCCGCAACTACACCGTTGGCATCACTCCCGTTTATCCGAAGAAGCCAACTCCAATTACGGCAACAACATCATTATTTGGGATCTCGCCTTCGGAACCTATTTCTTCCCAAGATCGAGGCAAGTCGAACAACTCGGTTTGCTCAATCGAGACTATCCTCTCGACTTCCTATCACAAATGCAGACACCCTTTTCAGGCAATATAGATCGATCGCAGTTGCCCCTTCGGTCGATACCGGATTCGATCATCAATGGCCTTTTTAGTCTCAGAATGCGACTCCTCCGACGCAAGCTTTATAAGCCCTTGGTCGACAACTGCAACAACCCCCAGAAGACTCAATTAACGACGCTCAAGCGAATACTTGCCAACAATTCGGCCACGGAATTCGGCCGCTCACACCGTTTCGATTCGATCCAGAGTCAGAAAGACTACGTGGATCATGTGCCCGTACATGAGTAC
>JAKUTI010000004.1:11810-32586 GCA_022448765.1 Pseudomonadales bacterium | reverse complement strand
CCGTTGGTCCCGCGCTGATTCGTTCGGATATTGCCGCCTCGCGTGTTGGGGCGAGCGATTGGTATGTCTCAGCGATCCTCAACGCCGATTACAGCTTCGCTGTGGGTGATCGATCTGCCTACGTGTTTGGTGAGTACTTCCATAATGCCTTTGGCGTGGATCACCTTGATCCCGCCGGGGTTCAATTGCCGAGCGAACTTGCCGACCGTGTTGCACGTGGCGAATTATTTAACGTCATGCAGGACTACCTAGCGTTGGGGTTGCAATACCAATGGCACCCGATCCTTGGCCAGACCGCGACCCTCATCACCAATCTTCATGACAAGAGCCACATCTTTCAAACCCAGGTGGACTTCAATCCCGGAGATCATTCGCGACTGCAAATCGGTGTGGTCGCGCGCATCGGTCAGTCCGGAGACGAATTTGGCGGCTTACCGGTCCTCCCCGACCTGACCGTCGGCGGCGGGGTCAGTGGATTCATGCGTTGGGTCTACTACCTCTGAGACCATTAAATCCCGGCGACCGAGGCTCACATCCAACGTCGTAGGCAAGCGAACTCCGATCTTAGACGCTGCTGGCCGCTCCCGACCCTCGAGCCGCCTCGTCGTTGGCCTGCTTCGCTTCGATCAGTTCGGGCATGCGCTTGTCGAGCTCGTCGAGTGTCCAAAGTTCAGACTTCTGGAAACTCTTGATGATCGCAGGCTGTTGCATGATGCCGACCAAGCCGCTCGCGCAATGGATGATTTGACCCGAAATGCTTGCAGCTTCTTCAGACGCGAGCCACGTGACGACGGGTGCGACATGCTGCGGCCCGCCGGTGTCGAGTTCCGTGGTGCTGACTTCTTCGCCACGCGCCTCGCGTAAAGGGATCGTCATTCGCGTGAGTGCGCCCGGTGAGATAGTGTTCACGGTGCAACCGTACTTCGCCAGTTCGAGGGCGAGTACGCGACTGAATCCGGCGATACCGGCCTTGGCGGCCCCGTAATTCGCTTGACCAAAGTTACCGAAGAGACCTGACACACTCGAAAAGTTAATCATGCGGCAGCCGGTTCGGTTGTTTTCACGGATGTACTGGGCAAACGGACGTGAACAACAGTAGTGGCCCTTGAGATGGACAGCGATCACGGCATCCCAATCGGCTTCGTCCATGTTGAAGATCGATTTGTCCCGCAAAATGCCGGCATTGTTAACCAGGATGTCCATACCGCCAAAGTTGTCGAGCGCCGTTTGCAGGAGTGATTCGCCACCGCTGACCTCGGACACGGACGAGGTGTTGGACGCGGCTTCACCACCCATGGCGCGTATCTCGTCGACCACGCCGTCGGCGATCATGCCGCTGCCTGTCCCGTCGGTGTTGCCTCCAAGGTCGTTGACTACGATACGTGCGCCTTCAGCCGCCATCGCGAGCGCAATGTCTCGTCCGATTCCTCTGCCAGCACCAGTGATGACGGCTACTTTGTCGTCCAGACGTCCCATAAAACACTCCTATTGTTCTCATTTTTGTTGTCGCGATGATGGTATTCGCTATTCGACAGGATTGCGCGGTCGGCCCTAAGATGCGCGGGTACACGGATATGCGGAGGACCAGCTATGTATGGCGATGCGACGCTTGCGCAAGTGGAGGCGATGGCCAATGAGGGCTGTACCCACATGGTGTTGCTTATGCGGCACTCTGCCCGCGAATTCAATCCCGCTGTTCACGATCTCGAGAATCCGCTGACGGACGAGGGGCGGGAGCTGTCAACACGGCTAGGACATGAGTTGCCAAAGGCCTACACCCTTCGTGGTTACGCCTCCCCGGCCGGGCGGTGTGTGGAAACTGCGCAACTTTGTCTTGACGGCCATGCAGCCGAGGGTGGATCGATTACGCGGGTCCGTCCGGTCGAAGGTCTCGGTGTTTTCTACGTCCTCGATCAAATGAAAATGTATCGCGTGATGCGCGATATGGGAACACTGCAGCAGTTCGTTTCAGCGTGGTCGGAACGTGCGATCCCGCAAGATGCGCTGATCCCGGCGCAGGAAGCGGCGCGGATTCTCATGCGAGCGGTGAGTGAAAAATTGAGTCAATCCGTGGCAGAAAAACAAATCGACGTGTGTGTCTCCCACGACCTTTCTCTTTACCTGGTCCGCGACCGACTGTTGAACGAATCGCCTGACCGAGGCCCTGTCGAGTTTCTCGATGCGTTGCTGGCGTTTCGACGTGACGATCGGGTTTGGTTACAAAGTGCTCGGACAAACCCCGTCGATATCACCGCGGAACTTGAGCGTTAGGGCAGCGTACCCAGAAACTCCGCGAGAATTTCGTTGAACCTTGTCGGCTGTTCGAAATAGGTCGAATGGCCTGCTCCCTCGACAGAACTTTGTCCTGCGCCGATGTCGTTGGCGACCGCGGATAACAGCTCTGGCGGGAACAGCGGGTCGAGATCGCTAGCGAGGACGTGAAAAGGGACCTTGCTATCCAACACCTGGGCTGGCGATATCCCGACGTCATCGCCGCGAAGATTGGGCGCTGCTCCCGTGTTGAATGCTGCAATCTGCTGGTACAAGAGGGCGCGATCGGGGTATTCCAACGCGAACGGCTCGCTGATCGCACGATGAATAAGCCCGCCCCCTTCGGTGATGCGTTTGGTGAGTTGGGCCCAGTTGTCGGCGACGGCCTGGGTCTGGACCGCGCCTGGCGTGTTGGCCAGAAAGACGCCACGGACACGTTCGGGATGAGACACCGCAGCACGCACACCGGTCCAACCGCCCATGGATTGGCAGACGATGGTGGCGGAGTCGATCTCGGCGGCGTCCAAAATGGCCAGCAGATCGGTTTCGAAATGCAGCGCGTTTTGGTGTTCGGGGGGGCAAATTGAACGACCGAAGCCGCGGTGGTCGAACACCAGAACCTGGTAAGCGTCGCTAAATGCGGGCACTTGTTGCCACCAACTCGCGGCATTGCCCCCGGCTCCGTGCGCAAAAGCCAGAGCCCCTTTAGACGATTCTGCATTTCCGTGGAGTTCGAAATAGAGTTCGACCCCTGCGTTGGTTGTGGTGGGCACGCGATGTTTTCCTGGTCCGGTACTTGTCACCCATTGTGCGTCGATGTGCGATGCAATGCATAGAGTTTTCCAAACGACGGGTCTCGCTGGCCGCAACGAGGTAATGCCCTTTAGGGGAACTTTTTGACGATAGCTTTTGCACTAGGAGAGAATCGACTTCACGATGTTGGACCGGGTGCTTACCGTGAACACGCCGAGTTTCCTCTGCACCCTAATAGCGTGTTGCGGCGCACTACAGGTTAGTCCCGATGACACCGTCTACGGCAAATCGGGCATGGTGGTGTCGCGCTCGCAGATCGCGAGCAACGTCGGTCTAACAATCTTGAAACAGGGCGGTAACGCGGTGGATGCGGCGGTGGCCACGGCGTTTACCCTGGCCGTGACGCACCCATCGGCTGGCAATCTTGGTGGCGGCGGGTTCATGGTGATCTGCCTTGCCGATGGGACTCAGGTCGTCAACGACCATCGCGAGAAAGCACCCATTGCCGCGAGCCGAGATATGTACCTCGATGCCAATGGGGACATCATTCCGGGATTGTCACGGAATACCCATAAGGCGGTGGGTGTTCCCGGCAGTGTCGATGGACTGCTCGCGGCACTGGATCGCTACGGTTCGTTACCAAGAGCCCGGGTACTTGCCGACGCGATTGAGTTGGCACGGGACGGGTTTCCGTTACCGGCGGATATCGCGCGTCAATTTGCTCAGCGGTCGGAACGATTGGGTCGATTTCCGGCAGGTCGTACGGCCTTTTTGAAGCCCGATGGATCCCGGTACCTTGCTGGCGATCTATGGAAGCAGCCCGATTTGGCTACGACCCTAACGCGCATTGCTAATTGGGGCCGGGCTGGATTTTATGAAGGCGAGACGGCCGACCTGCTGGTGCGTGAAATGCGGCGTCATGGGGGCCTCATTAGCCTGGATGACCTGAAAGCGTACCAGTCCGTGTGGCGGGAACCCGTCGTCGGTAGCTATCGAGGCTACACCGTGGTGTCAATGCCACCGCCTTCATCCGGCGGGGCGTTGCTGATTCAAATCCTCAACATGATCGAGCCCTATGACGTGGGTGCGATGGGATACGGTAGCGCCGACGCGATGCACTTGATGATTGAAGCCGAGCGACGCGCGTACGCGGACCGGGCCGAGCACCTGGGTGACCCCGACTTTTATCCGGTACCCCTCGCACAACTTGTCGACAAAGGCTATGCGCGAAAGCGCTTTGGTGGGTTCGACCCGGATCAGGCAGGAAAATCTGCTGACGTGGACGCGGGGGCCTTCACGCCGGAGAGTAAGGAGACAACGCACCTCTCGATCATGGACCGAGACGGTAACGCGGTCGCCCTGACCACGACCCTGAACAGTGGCTACGGTTCGCACATCGTCGTTGAGGGCGCTGGATTCCTGCTTAATAACGAAATGGACGACTTTTCATCCAAGCCGAACACATTGAATCAGTTCAACTTGATCGGTCGGGAGGCCAACGCCATTGAACCTCGCAAGCGGATGCTGAGTTCCATGACACCAACCATCGTATTGCAAGACGACAAGCCGTTTCTGGTGACAGGATCGCCGGGCGGTTCAACCATCATTACCACCGTGTTGCAGGTCGTTGTGAACGTGATCGACCACGGTATGGCCTTGTCGGCGGCGGTTTCGTCGCCGCGTTTTCATCATCAGTGGATCCCAGACTCCATTACGGTCGAGGCAGATAGATTCAGCGCGGATACGCTCGACGCGCTTCGGACCAAAGGCCATTCGGACATCCGACCCGCACGCTACGGTCTTGGCGACGCGAATTCCGTCATGCGAGTAAACGGCGTGCTGCACGGTGTCGAGGATCCCCGAACCCAAGGCGGTGCGGCGGGCTATTAGCGATTTTTGTCGACTTCTGGGGATGTTTTCGCGGAATTCAAGGTCTTGATTGTGCCGACATAGGCCTCATTTCTATACCGAAGACAATGAAAACGAGGAGCTTCGGTAATGAACTTGGTTCAATGGAATCCGTTAAGGGATTTTGATGATTTTTTTGACCGATACGGTGCGGCAGGTCGAACGTTTTGGCGCGGAGGTGAGCCCGGGCACGATTGGCTGCCGCTTGTCGATGTCCGTGAAACCGGCGAAGGGTATCGCTTGGATCTCGAGATCCCTGCGGTAGACCCCAAGGACGTGTCGATAAAATTAGACGAGCGGGTGCTAAGTATTTATGGCGAACGGCCGTTTGATGCGGTGGATGAGGGCCAGCGCTTACGTCATCGGGAGCGCCGCTACGGTCGATTCACCCGAAGTTTTCGGCTACCGGAAGATGCCGACGGCGACAACATCGTTGCCGATGCCCGGAACGGAATCTTATCGATCACGATTGGCAAGCGTTTGCAGCCTGAGGGCAAAGTCATCGACGTTCGAATCGCGTCCTAGCCGGAACTTAGCGAGCGGTAACACGCTCGCTCCCCTCGGTCGGGCTGTGGCCTTGTGCGTTGGGCCACCTCGTTTCCTGATTTGACGGATCGTGAGCACGGGGGCGCGGAAAGGGTAAACTACGCGGCTCGGTTCTGGGTCCACGCGAGGGCCCCTCACCGTTTTCCGGTGGTTCAATCAAGTGAGGGAAGGACATTAAAGGGTCATGAGTCTTGACAGTTTTAATAGCAAGCGAACGTTAACGGCGGAAGGTAACGACTACGCCTTTTTCAGCATTGACGCGGCGGCACAGGCGGGAGCGGGCGAGGTCGCGCGTCTGCCCGTTTCGCTCAAGATTCTGCTCGAGAATCTATTACGTTTCGAAGATGCCATCACTGTTACCGGTGACGACATTCGTGCTCTTGGCGATTGGGTCGAGAATCCGCCCGATGCCCAAGAGATCGCTTATCGACCGGCACGGGTGCTGATGCAGGATTTTACTGGGGTACCGGGGGTCGCCGATTTGGCTGCCATGCGCAGTGCAGTTGTGGATGCGGGCCATGATCCCAGCGTGATCAACCCGCTCTCTCCGGTTGATCTCGTCATCGATCATAGCGTCATGGTCGATAACTTTGGCACCACGGATGCTTTCGACCAAAACGTAGCGATTGAAATGGAGCGTAACCGCGAACGGTACCGATTTCTGCGATGGGGCCAGAGCGCGTTCGACAACTTTCGGGTGGTGCCTCCCGGCACGGGGATTTGTCACCAAGTTAATTTGGAGTATTTGGCGAAAGTTGTTTGGACCAAGACCACCGATGGCGAGGTGCTCGCATACCCGGACACGTTGGTGGGGACCGACAGTCACACCACCATGGTTAATGGCCTTGGGGTGTTGGGCTGGGGCGTTGGGGGGATAGAGGCGGAGGCCGCGATGCTGGGTCAACCGGTATCGATGCTCATTCCCGACGTCGTTGGGTTTCGGCTGAGCGGCAAGCTCGGCGATGGCATTACCGCCACCGACTTAGTCCTTCGTGTCGTCGAAATGCTTCGAGCGTTTGGCGTGGTCGGAAAGTTCGTCGAGTTTTTTGGTGATGGGTTGGACCATCTGCCGCTCGCTGACCGAGCCACGATCGCCAACATGGCACCAGAATATGGGGCCACTTGCGGAATTTTTCCCATCGACCAAGAAACGGTCAATTATTTAGCACTATCCGGACGCGAACCGGAGGTCATAGCGCTTGTCGAGACCTACGCAAAAGCGCAAGGCATGTGGCGCGATCCCGGCAACGAACCCGTTTTTTCCGCGACCCTTGAGTTGGACATGGGCACCATCGAGCCAGCGCTCGCCGGGCCGAAAAGACCCCAAGACAGAGTCCTGATGCGTGATATCGAGACGGTTTTTGACGAAGGTCTCGAACTGTCGGGCCGATCATCCGATGCGAAACGGATCCCGGTGACGGGAACAGACCACGACCTCGGTCACGGCGACGTCGTGATTGCCGCGATCACGTCGTGCACGAACACGTCCAACCCGGCCGTCATGCTCGCGGCCGGGTTGGTGGCGCAAAAGGCCAACGAGCGAGGTCTCGCGGTCAAGCCGTGGGTCAAAACGTCGTTGGCACCAGGGTCGAAGGTTGTCACGGAATACCTTGAAGAAACCGGCCTGCAAGCGTCACTCGATGCGGTCGGATTTCATTTGGTTGGGTACGGATGTACCACGTGCATAGGCAATTCTGGTCCGTTGAATGAGGCCGTGTCGGCCGCGATCGCCGACGGCGATCTCATGGTGGCTTCGGTGCTATCGGGGAATAGAAATTTTGAAGGCAGGGTGCATCAGGAGGTTCGTACGAATTGGCTTGCGTCGCCACCGCTCGTCGTAGCGTATGCGCTCGCAGGCACGACGCGAATCAACCTGGCGGAAGACCCCATCGGTGAAGGTGCGGACGGCGGTCCAATCTACCTGCGCGATATTTGGCCGTCGAATCAGGAGGTTCGTGACGCCATCGACCAGGTGTCGGCGGAGATGTTCGAACGCCAATACGCGGATGTATTCACTGGCCCGCAGTCCTGGCAAGCGATCGACGTCAGCGATGCGGATACCTACACGTGGGAGAATTCGACGTACATTAAGCAACCGCCCTTCTTTTCGGTTGGCGCGAGTCTTGACCAGGGCGTGGACATTCAAAGGGCACGGGTCATCGCCGTGCTAGGCGATTCCGTTACAACGGATCATATTTCTCCCGCGGGGGCGATCCAACCCGCAAGTCCTGCCGGGGAGTACCTCCAACAACACGGTGTTAACGTCGTCGACTTTAATTCATACGGAAGCCGGCGCGGTAATCACGAGGTGATGATGCGTGGCACATTCGCCAATATACGCATCCGCAATGAAATGGTTCCGGGTACCGAAGGCGGTTATACCAACCACGTACCCACTGGAGACCAGCTGTCTATCTATGATGCAGCCGTTCGCTATCAGGGCGAGGGTATTCCCTTGGTCCTGTTTGCAGGCAAGGAGTATGGCACCGGTTCAAGTCGTGATTGGGCCGCAAAAGGGACTCGGCTGTTGGGGATCAAAGCCGTGATTGCCGAGAGTTTTGAACGGATCCACCGCTCCAATCTCATCGGGATGGGCGTGTTGCCGTTACAGTTTGCCGAAGGCGAGTCGCGGACGACGTTGGCGATCCGAGGCGATGAAATTGTCGACATCGCGCTGCCCAGCTCAGAGGTCGAAATCAGCCCTCGCCAGAATCTCGAGCTCCGCATTACTCGGCCGGATGGGACCGTGCAAACCGCAAGGGTTGAAAGTCGGATCGATACCGAAAACGAGATCGAATACTTTAGGTGTGGAGGTATTCTGCAATTTGTTCTGAATAACCTCGTCGCCGGAGAAACGCGATCGACGTGAGAGGTTTTACACACAGCCCCTAATTCGTTGGAGCGATAACGCCACAGCTGTAATTTCGACATCAATGAAATACCCGATCGACGTTTTACCCGAGGCCATCGTCTTCGATATGGACGGTACCCTGGTCGACTCTGAACGACTGCAATTGCAGTGTTTTATGGAGACGACCGGGAAATACGGCTTCGACGCCCGGGAGGAACTCTACCTCCAATGCATTGGCGCGACGGGTGCTGTCGCGCGAACTATTCTGGTAGACGCGTACGGTCCCGAGTTCCCTTTGACAGAAGTTCTCACCGATTGGCGTGTGCGGTACGAAGAGCTGCTTGCGTCGAACGCCCTGCAGTTGAAAGCGGGGGCCCGACTCATGCTTGAAATGGCAACCAAGCACGGAATTCCTTGCGCGCTGGCAACGCAAACGCGGCGGCCACTTACTGAAAAAAAATTGCGTTTAACGGGGGTGCTCGATTATTTCGACACGTTGGTGACGGGTGATGAAGTCCGAAGGGGAAAGCCCGATCCAGAACATTACCTTGTTGCTGCGGAGAGACTTGGCCTGGCGCCAGCGGCGTGTTGGGCTTTGGAGGATTCCGAGAACGGGGTGCGTTCGGCTTTGAGTGCCGGATGTCGGGTGTATCAAATACCCGATTTGGTACCCGTGTCCGAATCGGTCTCTCATTTGGGCCAGACCGTATTGAGTTCCTTAGTCGAAGTCGTCGCGATTCTAGAACGAGCAATTAATGCAACGACGGGTAGTCGTTAATCGTGGCCTAAAGATAAATGGCAGCGAGTACGTACGTGAGAACTAACCACATGATGATTGTTAAGGGCGTGCCAACCTTGACGAAGTCGCTAAATCGGTAGTTTCCCGCGCTCATGACCAAGAGATTCGTTTTATACGCCATTGGGGTTGCGTAACTCATGTTAGCGCCGAACAAAACGGCCAGAATGAAAGGTTCGTACGGAAGTCCCAATTTGGTCGCGATGCCTATAGCGATCGGCGTTCCAATTACAGCGGCTGCATTGTTGGAGATCACGTTGGTGAGGATCGCAAGCAGGAGCATGAGCGCTGAAAGCACGACCACGGGCGATTGACCTTGGGTAGCGTACAAGAAGACGTCGGTCACGTAGTCGGTTGCACCGGTTTCAATCAGGGCCTTGCCCAAGGCGAGACTTGCGGCCACCACAAAAAACACCGACGGGCTGATGGCGCGTATCGCGGAGCCCAGTCGCAGACATCCGGTAAGCAACATAAGTAGTACGCCGCTGGTGGCGCTCACGGCGATAGGCATAAACCCCGTAGCCGCGGCCGTGATGACGGCGAGGGTAATCGCGAATGCCATGGGAGCTTTGTCCGTTCTAGGCACGGCGGTGGAACCATCGAGCACCATGAATTCGGCTGATCGCTTGAGTTGGGCGATCTGCTCCCGATCGCCCTGAACCAGTAGCACGTCGCCTTGCTGCAGGACCACATCATCGATCTCTTCGAACGGTGAAGGGACGTCTTTGCCTTGGCGATGCAGCGCAAGAACAACGAGGTGGTAACGCTCGCGGAAGTGGATCGAGTTGAGGCTTGTCCTATCAAGAAGCGAACCCTGGACGACGGCAATTTCGGCGACAGCTTGATCGTCGGCTGAGAGAGGGCGGGTTTCGTCAACGGCGTGCTCGGAACTGTCGCCGGAGTAAAGAGTTGCCCCTAAAGCCTGGGCGTACTCGGTCAATCGGGCTGCGGTGTCCTGAACCCGCAATCGATCACCGACGCGCAGGGTTTCGTCAGGATTGGGTACGATGGCAGAATCGCCACGCCGGATTCGAAGAATTGTTAGCGTGTCGCCTGCTAATGCATGCGCGTCTTGAACATTGCCCCCGATCACGGAACTGCCTTCTTCGAGTACCAGTCGACCTACGAATAAACGCGGTGATGCGTTATCCAAAGCAAGTTTTCTCTTGGGCAAAAGCCTTGGCGCAATGAGCCAAAGGTACGCGCACCCCACTAAACTCGCGATGCAGGCGGGCAAGGCAAAATCGAACATACTGAAGCGAACCGCCCCCAGATCGGCGGCGATGGAGACGACCAATAGATTGGTGGACGTTCCAATGGTCGTTGCCATCCCGCCGACTAGGGTGGCAAAACCGACGGGCATCAAGACACGAGAGGCGGAAGATCCTGTCCGCAAGCACACGCTGATTAAAATGGGTAAGAATAAGACGACAATGGGTGTGTTGTTCACGAAGGCCGATAGCACACCGCCGAGAATGAGCGTCACAAATAACGCCAGCGAGGGTGCCAAGCCCCAAAATTTGGCGAGGTATCTCCCGATGGGTTCCAGGGCACCGGTCACGACCAGGCCTTGCCCCACGACCATGAGGGCGCAAACGGCAATCAATGCTTCGTGCCCCAATCCATAGAAAAATGCTGCCGGATTGAGGTCGCCGAACGGAAAGATCGAAAAACCTGCGGCAAGTACCGCGAGCAGGCCGAAGCTGGATATTTCTAGCGGATACCGATCGCGGGTAAAGACCCAGAGCGCGAGCACCGTGAGAGCCATGGCACCGAGCGCATGCAAATTGGGAACTTGGGGGAACATCATCGGTGGTAACGCTCCAACATGCGATCAAGCCTTGAGGTCAGAGATCGCGCAAGATGGTTGCGGGAGGGGCGCTGATCAACGAACGGGTCCCTAAATAACCTACCGTAACGACAATCAAGGTACCTAAGAGCGGCCCCACCAGCCAAAACCATGGCCTTGCTTGATAGGGCATCTCAAAAACTTGAGACTCCAGTGCGTAGACGGTGATTTCGGCGCCAACGACGGCGACGACTCCCGCAAACAGTCCGAGGATAGAGAATTCGCTTGCAAGCGATCCAGCGATGAGCCGGCGCGATCCACCTAGCGTTCGGATTAGGGCATGTTCTTTCATGCGCTGATCGCGGCTTGCTTGAATGGAAGCAATGAGGACGAGAGCGCCTGCCCCCAACACAAGTACTAAAACCAACTCGACGGCTTGAGTAACACGGGAAACGATTTGCTGTACCTGGTTAATGAGCTCGTCGACTTCGATGACCGTGATGGTGGGATAGTTGCTGAGAATGTCGTTCAGGAAGCGCTTGCGGTCGGGAGAAAGATAGAAGCTCGTCATGTAAGTTGCCGGCACGTCGGCTAGCGCAGCTTCAGAGAATATGATGAAAAAATTCGGCCGTAAGCTATCCCATTCCACGCTGCGGATATTGGCGACCTTTGCGACGACTTTAAGACCGCCTAGGTCGAACGTTAGCTCGTCGCCAACCCGTAATCCCCAACCAAACGCGTACCCCTGTTCGATCGAGACGAGGGATTCTTGCGTGTCCTTGGGCCACCAAGAACCCGTGATCATTTTATTGTTGGGTGGCGGTTCATTGGTCCAGGTGAGGTTGCGTTCGGAGGACAAACGAGGGCCACCGCGATCTTCGGAACGATTGCGGCGTTGATAATCGCGAACAGGGGTGTCGTTCACGGCCTCGATGCGCCCGCGCATCATGGGGAAAAGCGTGCCTTCATAGTCCGTGTGTTCTTCCAGTAGCGTCTGCATGGGGCCGACTTGGTCGCGAGTCACGTTCATCACGAAGTGGTTGGGCGCGTTTTCGGGAATTTGTTGCCGCCACTCATCGAGGAGGGACGTTCGTATCAACACCAAGATGAGCAGCAGCATAATGGCGAGACCGAAGATCATGATCTGCGCGACATTTTCTCGTCGACGCCGTTGCAACCCAGCGAGGGCGAGCCGCCAAAGACTGCCGGCTTGCATTCCGGCTAGCCGTCCACCACGCAGTAATAGCGTCGCGATGATGCCGAACACCAGACAGACTATGAAACCACCAGCGAGCGCCCAGAAGGTCAGCCATAAACTGTTGCTGTACCAAACGAGGAGGGTCAATGCGCCGCATGTTCCGAGTCCATAGGTGACGAGGCCAGACGTCGTCGTAACGCTGAGTTCACGGCGGACGGCTCGCATTGGCGAGATGTTCTTGAGTGCCAGTAAGGGTGGAAGCGCGAATGCGATGAGGCATATGAATCCGGTTGCGGCACCCAACCAAAGAGGTCGAGTACCCGGTAACGGTAAATTTGTGGGGAGATAGGTTGCCAGGAGTTGTACGATCCCCAAGTGAATGCCTGTACCGAGCAACAGACCTAAAACCACACCGCCGACGCCCAGAACAGTAAGAACGCCGAAGTAACCCCATTGGATTTCAACCGGGGTGGCGCCTAACGTTTTCAAGACACTCACATGGTCGTAATGACGTTTCGCGTAGCGGTTGGCGGAGAGCGCTACGGCGATGCCCGCCAAGATGACGGCAAGTAATCCCCCGAGTAATAAGAAGCTCTCCGCGCGATCCAGCGCGGAACCAATTGATGGGCTCGATTCGCGTATGCTCTGCCAGCGATACTTGCCAATAAATTGTTCGCGAAATTGCTCTCGATAGTCACTCAGCGCGCGGTCGTCCCCGGCGAGGAGGAGCCGATAGCCAATGCGACTTCCAGGTTGGATCACGCGGGTTGCGGGCACGTCGGCCATGCGCATCAATACCCGAGGTCCTAGATCAAAAAAACTGCCGCCGCGATCGGGTTCAGACGTCAAGACGCGCGATATCTTGAGTTTCTCATAACCGACCTGAACGAAGTCCCCGAGCGCTACGCCGAGCGACGGGAATAAACGTGAGTCCAGCCAAACTTCTCCCCGTTGGGGCAGGGTTTCGGTAGGGCGATCGGTCGCAAAAGGTTCGTCGGCAATCCGTAAGGTGCCTCGTAACGGGTAGGTTTCGCTTACAGCCTTGACACTTACCAGCTGGTTACGTGCGGCGGACGTTTCGGCGTACACCATCGATGGGAATAACAACGTATCGGAGATAGTAAGGCCCTGGGAAATCGCTCCGTCACGAAATGAATCGGGTATCGGTTGACTACCAGAAAGGACCCGATCGGCAGCCAAGAAACTGGTGGATTCTGCCAACAACGCTTGATGGAGCCGGTCGACGAAGAATGTGATTGCGCTCACGGTACCGACCGCGACCAAGAGTGCCGCAAGCAGCAGCCTCAGTTCCCCAGCGCGCCAATCTCGAGCCACGAGTCGGAGAATCAGGCGAACGTTCAAGAAACAGTTCTGCCTTCCGCGAGGGTCATTCGCCGATCACAACGACTTGCGAGTGACTCGTCATGGGTCACGAGCACGAGGGTCGTGTTTTCTTCTCGGTTTAAGTCGAATAACAGATCCACGATCCGGGCACCCGTCGTCAAATCCAAGTTTCCGGTCGGTTCATCGGCGAATAGAACACGTGGCCTTGAGGCGAAAGCGCGGGCCATCGCGACACGTTGTTGTTCGCCTCCCGACAACTGGCGCGGATAGTGCGTGATGCGTTCGGCAAGACCTACCCGTTCTAGGTACTGGGAAGCTGCTTTCATGGGTTCGGGATCGCGCCGTAGCTCGGCCGGGAGCATCACGTTTTCGAGCGCGGTTAAGCTATCAATCAATTGGAAGGTCTGGAAAACGAAACCAACACAGCGGGCACGTGCCCGCGCTCGGTCTTCCTCTGACATCGCGGTGATCTCTTCGCCGTCTAAATGAACAGTGCCCGATGTCGGTAGATCGAGTCCCGCCAAAAGCCCCAAAAGCGTTGTTTTGCCCGATCCCGACTGCCCGACTACGGCGACGGCTTCGCCGGAATTGATTTCGACGTCGACGCCATCCAAGATCGTCAACAACCCCTCTGCGGTTGGTACAGACTTGACTAGGTTGTTTGCACGGAGAATTGGTGTGGCCATGTCACTTCGGACCTTGGTGCTTCTAGCGTTCGTGTCATTCATATCGACCGTGAGCGCTGCGAGTGAAAGGCCACTAACGGTTGTCGTGATGGGCGACAGTATCAGCGCCGCATACGGGATTCAACGAGAGCAAGGCTGGGTCGCACTGATGGATCAACGCCTTCGCGATTACTCGATTGCAGCAAATGTTGTCAACGCTAGCCTCAGCGGTGAGACGACGGCGGGAGGGAAGGACCGAATGTCGCCGATTCTCGAAACTCACAAACCGGACGTTGTGATCCTGGAGCTAGGCGGCAACGATGGATTACGTGGATACCCCATCGAAATTATTCGAGAAAACATGGAAGTTATGGCTAAGCTTGCCCGGGACCAGGGCGCTGAGGTGATTATTCTCGGCATGGCCATTCCCGCCAATTACGGTCCCAGATACACCGACGCGTTTCGAGCGGTATTCGTCGAGACCTCATCGGACACAGGCAGTCGGCTAGTCCCCTTTCCAGATGGTATTGCGACCGTGGATGAGTTGATGCAGGCGGACGGCATTCATCCCAATGCCAAGGCGCAGTCAAAGCTGCTGGACAACGTATGGCCTGTGCTCGAGCGGGTACTGAATGATCGTTCAAATGGCTAGTCGGTAGGCCGTGGCATTATCGAAAAAGATCAATGTTTTGACGTCCGCCCCGATGAATCCGAAAGAAGCTTTGTCGCAACCTGCTGGCGGGCTCCGACGTGACGACGACCCTGTATACGGGCGAGCTTTTCTTGGCGTTCGCGTTCACGAAACCCCTCCTTCTGCTCGGGACTGGTTTCGTCGATGCAACGGGCACAGCTGATACCGAAACGATAATGTTCTGAGCGTTTATCACTGGCTGAGATAGGCCGACGGCACGCGTGGCATTGATCGTACGATCCCTGACGAAGACGGCTGTCGAGGGCGACTCGCTGATCGAAGACAAAACACTCGCCAGACCAACGATTATGGGCCGCATCAACGTTGGCCAAGTAGCTCAGAATCCCGCCATCTAACTGATAGATCTGTTCGAATCCTCGTTCGTTGAGGTACTGGAATGCTTTTTCGCAGCGAATTCCACCTGTGCAATAGAGTGCTAGCTTGGAGTGGGTTGAGGGGTCGAGTTCGCGATCGACGAATTCGGGAAAATCTCGAAACGATTCGGTGCCTGGGGATATTGCGTTAGGGAATCTTCCTATCTCGGTCTCGTACTTGTTGCGAGTGTCGATGACAGTGACGTCGCGCGACTCAATTACGGCGTTCCATTCGTCCGGCCCGATGCGTGGGCCTGGTGCGCGTGACGGTTGATATTCCTTGCCGAAACTTACGATTTCCGGTCGAGTTCGAACTCTGAGACGATCGAACACCGCGTTATCACCAGCTGACGATGACCATTTGCAGTTCAGGTCTTTGAATCGAACATCCTCGCCTAATTCAACGATAAACGCCTCGAGATCGCTCCGGGCAGTCGCTGCTAAAGTCGCGTTGAGGCCCTCGGACGCAATCAAAGCAGTCCCGACAAGCCCGTATTGTTCACACAGGGAGGTGAGTGTCAGACGCAGCGCATCGGGTTCGGGGATAACGACAAAACGATAAAAGGTGACGACGCTCGCCATTCCGATCAAATTTTCAGCTGTCGCCGCCTAAGCAAGGCGGTGACATTGGGGCCTGCCCGAATCGTTTTTCCCAGTCCTCGCGGGTGTATGCGTGAATCGCCAAGGCGTGGACCGGTCCACGTAACTCGTCTTCGAGTAACCGGTTGATTATCCGATGCCGAGCTACACGCCCAGCTTCCTTAAATTCTTCGGTCACAATGACGACCTTAAAATGGGACTGGGATCCCTCCGGCACGTTGTGATTGTCGCTTTCGTTGACGACCTCAAGATGCAACGGATCGAGTACGTTCAACTTGTGTTCAATTTCCTGTTGTACGTTCACATCCGAGACTCCGTTAGACGTAGCGAGCCGTTTTTGGTCGCGCGTGCCTCGATTTTACCGCGCATAGCATCTATGCAGCACCCTCATTAAAATGACGTTCTCTGAACCATTGTTTCGACCGAGGAAAAATCGTGCTGGCTGTCCTATCTCCCGCAAAAACCCTTGATTTTGACGATGCGAAGCAATCGCGAAAAAGATCCGAGCCGCGGTTTGTGACGAAAGCCAATGAACTAGCCACCCACCTGCAATCGTTTTCCCCGGCCGACCTTTCGAGCCTGATGGGTATCAGCGTTAAGCTCGGTGAACTGAATGCCGATCGATTTGGGAACTGGGACAGCGAATCCTCGCCTCACAAGCAGGCGATTTTGGCCTTCAAAGGTGACGTCTATATGGGCCTTGAAGCGTGGACATTCGGAGCAAGGGAACTGACGTCCGCTCAGCGCCGTCTAAGGATTCTCTCTGGACTTTATGGCCTTTTGCGGCCTCTCGATACGATCCATCCATATCGCCTCGAGATGGGGACCCGACTTAAAATGAACGGCTCCGGGAACCTATATGAATTCTGGGGTGGCTCGATTACGAACGCGATCAACGAAGACCTCAAGGGTCATCGCAGCAGAATGTTGGTCAACTTGGCGTCGAACGAGTATTTCGATGCGTTGGACAGCAAGAGCATCGACGCGCGAATTGTCACGCCAGTGTTTAAAGATCTCCACAACGGTCAATACAAGTTCCTTAGCTATTATGGAAAAAGAGCGCGGGGACTCATGGCCCGTTACCTTGTTCAGCAAAAAGTCGAAACAGTCAAAGGCATAAGAGCGTTCGCTGTCGATGGCTATCGCTATAGCGAAGCCGAGAGTGGAGACGACACCCCGGTGTTCCTCCGTGACACCCCAGCTTCAAAATAATCGCTGAATTGTCTTGGTTCGGTCGATGATTGAGCGGGTCCGATCGAACTAAACGGGGGCTCGTGCAATTTACGTCAAGCCACTCGCAGCTACGCTGTCGCGATCGCGGCGGCTTGATGGCGCTGCCGTTCGACACTTCGTTGATAACCGCGGGCGGTGTCGAAGGATAGTTAAGTTACTATGCCGATCGGCGATAGGAGTAACGAAATGGGTACAGATAAAAGCAATTCAGAAGAAGCGCTGGAAGCAGCAGTGTTCCGCCGCCTACTCGCGCATATGGATGAAAGAACGGACGTACAGAATATCGATCTCATGAATCTCGCGGGGTTTTGTCGCAACTGTTTATCCAAATGGTATGTGGCTGCGGCGGACGAACGTGGCATCGACGTTGACTACGAATCCGCTCGTGAGATCGTTTACGGTATGGCCTACTCAGATTGGAAAAAGCAATATCAAACGGACGCGAATCCGCAGCAAATGGCGCAATTCGAAGAGGAAAAACAACAATCGTGAGAGGGATTGGTCTGACCAATCAAGAATGTGCGGGTGGCTAAATTGAATATCCAGACGGCGGCCTTTACGCGGTGAACGCCCGTTTCAATAAACTCTGGAGCGAGTGGCGGAGCTTCGTCGTTTTCGTGGTCGTCATGCTCATTTTTCGATCAGCCATAGCTGATTGGAATCAGGTGCCGTCAGGAAGCATGAAGCCCTCCATCCTGCCGGGAGATAGAATCGTTGTCGATAAACTCGCATACGATCTGGCGGTCCCTTTCACATGGACTCGAATGTTTCGGTGGGGGGAGCCAAAGCGTGGCGATGTCGTTACGTTTGATAATCCCATGGACGAGCGCCTTTTTGTTAAACGTGTGATTGGGATTCCCGGCGACGTGGTTGAGCTGCGCCGAAACCAGCTTTTTGTCAACGGGGAAAAGGCCAGTTACGACCCCCTTCGGGCCGATGAGATTGCTGAGCTACCGGTCCCGAATGCCAGCGCCTACCGTTTTTTTCGGGAGACCGTCTTGGGCCACTCCCGTGTGATTATGGTGAGCCGTCGCGCTACCGGGACCTATTCAACGTTTCCGCCGCAACCAATTCCCGCTGGGTACTACATGATGCTGGGCGACAATCGTGACAACAGTAGCGATTCAAGGAGGATCGGACTGGTTACCCGGGACCGGATCATGGGTCGAGCACACGCCGTTGCATTTTCGGTGGATCTCGACAATTACTACTTGCCGAGGTTGTCTCGATTCTTCACAGATCTTCCCTGATTATCGTGCGCGCTTCTGAATATCCACCTAATAACCCGCGTTGAGGCCACGACCAGGCCGGCTAACAACATGCATCCGATCACGATGAGGGTGCTGGATAATAAGAAATCGATGAGTCGATCAAAGTCGAGCTCAAATTCATTGGCCAGCCAAGCGATAGCAACGACCGTGGTGATGCAGCCGAGGAGCGCGGTTCGGGTGACACTTCGCTTCATGAAATAACGACATCGAAGGAATCTGCACGATGCTCCGCGACAAGCGCTTCACACCGCAGATCGAGGGCTAAACAAGAGGCTGTGTTGGGGTCATCGGTTGCGATCACTTGGAAATCTCGCCGATGCATCGAGACGATAGCTGCCGTCATCGCGCCGTCCTGGGTTCGAGGACAACTCGCACGACGCCGTGGTGCTCCGATTACCTGCCTGGGTCGAACGTGAGGCTCGACGCAGATGTTGGACCTAACGTCCAACGATACCGAGCAATTCAACCTCAAACACCAGCGTCTCGTCGGGTCCAATGATCGTTCCGACACCCCGCGAGCCGTAGGCTAAATTGGGTGGCACGTAGAGCATCCATTTCGACCCTACGGGCATTAATTGAAGTGCCTCCGTCCAGCCCCGAATAACGCCGTTAACGGGAAATTGTGCGGCCGAGCCTCGGGCTCGAGAGCTATCGAAAACCGTACCGTCGATCAATGTTCCCACGTAGTGAGTGCTAACCGAATCGCGTGGTCCTGGACGAGCGCCGGCGCCTTGCACGAGAACTTTGTATTGGAGCCCAGAGTTGGTCGTCACGACACCCTGACGTGTCCGGTTATTCGCGAGAAACGATTCTCCCGACATGGTCTTGGACATCTGCTGGGTTGATTGATCGTCCGGGCGAGCGCTTGTTTCAGAACTAACGCTGGGTGAGCACGCCCACAGGAACGTGACCGATATTAAACGAGAAAGCGCATAAGCTTTTCGACCGCTTTGGTATGTTGTTTGCATCGGTGCGCCTCGTTCTAACGAGACAGCATTATTCCGTGCCGCGTTGAAATGTGCCATTGCTGCTCGCACGATTCGTGGGATCGGCGGCAGGGTTACATTCTGGTCGATGCGTGCGACACTCGTGCGAGGCCGCCCGTTGGGGGCAAAGAGTCTAGGCCGTTAGCTTGGTGCGAAACGAGCGATCAACCCGGACTGGTGTCATAAGGGACTGAATGCAGTATGGGCAATCGGATAAAACACGCCGTCAATCCGCTCGCGCTCGGCGTGCTCGTCGCTTCGTTTATCGTTTGCGCAGAAAACCAGAACGGCGCATTCAATGACGATCGCGTTCCAAATCTCGAACCGCTCGCCATCCATCCGCGTACCAGTCTTACCATTGTCGATCAAATTCGACACAACCACTTTGTAAAAAAGCCACTGGACGACGCAGCATCAAGCGAAATATTCGATAAGTACGTTAATACATTGGATCCTGGGCATGCGTACTTACTCAAAACCGACCTTGATGCGCTGAACCAGTATCGGTATCAGCTCGATGAGGCGTTGAAGCATGGCGACTTGAAACCCGCGTTCGCTATTTACAATACGTTTCGAGGCCGTCTTCTGGATCGGCTTGATTCCCTTGTTGTTCGGCTTGAAGCGGGAGTGGAGAAATTCAGTTTCGAATCTGAGGATCAGCTTCAGTTAGACCGTGATACTGCTCCGTGGCCCGAGAACGAGGCCGCGAGTGACGCGCTGTGGGAGCGGCGTCTGAAAGCATCAATCCTCGGCATGAAACTTAACGAGAGAGATCTTGATGACATTCAGGATGTATTACTTAAACGCTATCGAAATCGGTTGAAACAGGCCCAGCAAACTCGACCCGAAGACGCGTTTCAACTCTACATTAACGCGTTCGCGTCGACATACGATCCGCACACGCAATATCTTTCGCCTCGCTCGTCCGAGAATTTCAACATGAGCATGTCGCTCTCGTTGCAGGGTATTGGCGCGGTGTTGCGCACGGAGGACGACTACACCTCGGTGGTACGTCTGGTGACTGCTGGACCTGCAGATAAAGCGGGCGAACTAAGGCCTTCGGACCGAATCGTGTCTGTTGGCCAGGGCGAGCGCGGTAAATTGATCGACGTGGTGGGATGGCGCCTTGACGATGTCGTTGAATTGATTCGAGGTCCCAAAGGCACGATCGTCCGGCTCGGACTAATTGATACCTCCGGTGATGAAGAATCCGGTCGGGTGATTCAAATAAAGCGGGACACCGTCAAACTAGAAGAACAAGCTGCACAGAAAAGGGTCTTTAAGCTTGAGAGCGAGTTCGGAGACGTGCGGATTGGCGTACTCGAGATCCCAACATTCTATGTCGACTTTAATGCGGTGCGACGCGGCGAAAAGAACTTCAGGAGCACAACGCGTGACGTGCGGAAACTCATCGAGGAGTTGAAAGCAGAGGGTGTGGATGGGCTGGTGGTTGATTTGAGGAGTAACGGGGGGGGCTCACTGCAGGAAGCGCACTCTCTC
>JAKUTI010000004.1:8701-11800 GCA_022448765.1 Pseudomonadales bacterium | reverse complement strand
CACGGGACTGTTTATTTCGACGGGCCCCACGGTTCAAGTACGAAAAGCGCGCAGGCCGAGCGCCAGAGTCTATCGGGATGAGGACGGTAGAACAGCGTGGGACGGTCCGCTGGCGGTATTGGTTAATCGGCTGTCTGCCTCGGCGTCCGAAATTTTTGCTGGAGCGATTCAGGATTACCAACGGGGGTTGGTGATCGGCACTCAGACCTTCGGTAAGGGCACGGTTCAAACATTGGTACCCTTGAATCGGGGTCAACTTAAGATCACCGAAGCAAAGTTCTACCGGGTATCGGGGGACAGCACGCAGCATCAAGGGATCATTCCCGACATCGCGTACCCGGATGTGTTCGGAATCGACGACATTGGTGAAAGCACGCTGGAAGATGCTCTTATCTGGGATACGATCAAGCCAGCCCCCTATCGCGAGGGCAACGCCGTCCGACCCTATCTGGAACGTCTCAGGGTGAATCACGAGCGGCGGGTCTCACAAGATCCTGATTTCGTCTACCTCCGGTCAATGTCTGATTGGAGGAAAGAAAAGCGTGCCGAGACACATATATCGCTCAACCAAACGACCCGCTTGAGTGAAAAAGAGGCTGACGATCTATGGCGGCTGGAGTTAGAAAATACGCTGCTCGTTGCCAACGGAGAAAACCCGGTAAAGAGTCTTAAAGAGCTTGAGGAGCTTAAGTCACGAAGAGAAGCGGAAAAGGTTTCCGAGTCTAGTGAAGATCCGGACCCGCTCATCGTGGAAACGGGTCATATTCTGAAGGATTACATCAATCTTTCCGGGGTGAATCGCCACACGGCACAGGCATCGAACTAGGTCAAAGGAACATGGGGACTTGATACCCCGATTGGCGCATTCCCTTTAGCTCAGATGCAATTCCAGCGATCGCCGCGTAATTGAATCAATGAGCGCGTTTTCAAGGGCTTCAATCGAAAGCGTTTCTTGTTTATCGATACCGTAACGTCTCAGTGTTACGGTGCTGTTTTGTGCTTCTCGTTCGCCCACGACCACTAGGTTTGGGATTTTTTGAGTCGTACCCTCACGGATTTTCTTAGAAACCGTGTCGCTGTCTGAGCCAAGCTCGGCGCGTATGAAACGCGAGCGGAGACGGTCAACGATTTGTTGACCGTACTCGGTGAATTGATTTGACACAGTCAACACGCGGACTTGCACCGGCGCAAGCCACGTCGGAAACGCGCCTGCAAAGTGTTCGATTAGGAAAGCGACAAAGCGTTCGTGGGTCGAAAAGGGTGCCCGGTGAATACAGTACGGCACGTGATCTTCGCCGTCAGGCCCAACATAACGCAGACCGAGTCGGGGCGGGACCGCGAAGTCGAGTTGGACGGTACTGACGGACTCATCGCGACCCGTCACGGTATGAAACTGCATATCGATTTTGGGTCCATAGAACGCGGCTTCGCCAGGTCCCTCGACATACTCGACGTCCATTTCATTTAAGAGTTCGGCGATGAGCCGTTCGCAGGTTTCCCAGGACTTAGGGTCGTCAACGTACTTTTCTTTTCCCTTGGGATCTTCTGGATCCCAGCGGGAAAGGCGAATGTAATAATCGTCTAGACCGAGGATGGCGTAGGCTTCGTCGTGCAGGGCCATTACGTTTCTGAACTCGGACTTAATTTGGTCTTCAGTACAGTAGATGTGGGCGTCGTTCATGCTCATTCCGCGGACGCGCACAAGTCCACCGACAGCGCCTGATTCCTCGAATCGATATACCTGTCCGTATTCTGCCAATCGCAACGGGAGATCACGATAGCTCCGTGGCTCGGACGAAAAAATTTTGTGGTGATGTGGGCAGTTCATGGGTTTCAGGACATAAGCTTCTTTGACGCGTTCTCCGTCTTCGCGTTCTTCAGTCAGTTCCATGGGTGGATACATGCCGTCGGCGTAATAGGGCAAATGTCCGGTCTGATAAAAGAGGTCGCGGCGTGCAATATGAGGTGTTGAGACGCGCTGATAGTTCGCTTTGAATTCGAGCTCCTTGGCCAATTTTTCCAGTTCGTCTCGAATCACGGTACCGTTAGGTAGCCATAATGGTAGCCCTCGACCGATATCGTTATCGATCGCGTAGATGCGCAGTTCCCGCCCAAGCTTTTTGTGGTCTCGCAGCAAAGCCTGTTCGTAGGCATCAACGTGCAGGTCGAGGGTCGCTTTATCGTCGAATGCCCAGGCGTATACGCGAGTCATCATCACGTTATCCGAGTCACCGCGCCAATACGCTCCGGCAACACTCCGGAGCTTAAACCCGTCGCGCGGGATATCGCGGGTTGTGTCGACGTGGGGTCCTTCACACATGTCTAGAAATGGTCCGTTGCGGTAGAACGAAAGTTCTGCCGTATCGTCGCGATCCAAGAGTTCGAGCGCGTATTCACGCTTGTATGGCTCATTCATTTTGCTGAGCTGGTTCAGGGCGTCTTCTTTTGACAAGGCTTCACGATAGAAACGCTGGCCTTTCTTGATGATGCGGCGCATGGCCTGTTCGAGTTTGGGGAAATCCTCGTCTGTTATGGGCTCCGACAGAATGAAATCGTAGTAAAAGCCGTCCTTAATAGGTGGGCCAAATCCGAGCGTCGAACCAGGGCGCATTTCGAGCACGGCCTGGGCGAGCACATGCGCGAGACTGTGACGTAAGCGGTACAACGCGTCGTCCGTTTCGTCGACGTCCATTGTTTCGCGTCGGTGTTCGAGGCCCATAGGAATCTCCTGATACAAGAGGCTTATTCACCAGTCGCGGCAGGTCCGTCCTAGAGTCCCGGTGAACAACGCCGATATCGCCGGTAATCGGCGTGTCAGCGCGACGAGTTCGTCAATTGTGCGCCACAGTAATTGATCGCGGCGTAATCATAGTGACCGCGAGTCCGAATGCAAGGAATTCGGACTCGCCAGAATAGCGTTTAAGGCGATTGCTATTCCATATCGTCGATCGCACACTGACCAGGCTATGGCGAAGGCAAGCGTTGAACAGAACAAGCTGAGTAAGAAGTTGAGACGTTTGGCCGGACGAGCCGTCGTAGATCACTCGATGATTGAAGAAGGTGATCGGGTGATGGTCTGTCTTTCGGGCGGTAAGGACG
>JAKUTI010000004.1:0-8691 GCA_022448765.1 Pseudomonadales bacterium | reverse complement strand
ACGATGTTGGATGTTTTGCGGTCCTTACAACGTAATGCACCCGTTCAGTTCACGCTGTTTGCGTTGAACCTTGACCAGAAACAGCCTGGGTTTCCCGCCGATGTATTACCGCGTTATCTCGACGAACTCGATGTGGAATACCATATTGTCGAGGAGGATACCTATTCCATCGTCAAGGACCTGACGCCTGAGGGCAAAACCTACTGTCCGATTTGTTCGAGACTTCGACGGGGTATTCTCTACAACCGAGCAAGTGCATTGGGTGCGACGAAAATCGCGTTAGGGCACCACCTGGATGACGCGGTCGAGACTCTTTTTTTGAATATGTTTTTCGGGGGTAAATTGAAATCGATGCCTCCCAAACTCCTCTCTGACGATGGTGCGCACGTCGTGATTCGACCTTTGTATTACGTTCGTGAACGAGATGTCGCTCGCTATAGCCGATACCGGCAGCACCCGATTATTCCCTGTCGACTTTGTGGTTCGCAGGAAAACATGCAACGCCAGGTCGTCAAGGACATGTGTAAGCAGTGGGATGAGATTCAGCCGGGGCGTGTTGAAAATATTGCGCGAGCTATGAGGAACGTGGTGCCTTCCCATTTGGCCGATCCCGATCTATTCAACTTTGCAGACCTTGAGCCTCGATTGCGACTGTTGCCCGTAAGTGAGCGGACAGCGGGGTAGTACTAGGTGATCGAAGTACCCTATCAAGCGCTTTCTGAAGGCGCGTTGCAGGGAATTATCGAAGAGTACATTACACGGGAAAGCGAGGTTACCGATGGGTCGCTTGAATCGAAACGTTTTGAAATTCTGCAACAGCTCAAAGACGGATTGGCGATGATCACCTACGATGCCAAACTTGGTAGTACGCACCTATCAATGCGAGACGAGTCAGGATATTGATGTCAGCAACGATCACCCGAACATCTCGATTCGAGCCGTATAAGTCGCCGTACCGGAGCCATCAGCGTAGGGTCGGCCGAAGAACCACGAAGATGGTCAGGTAATGAAGATACTGCGACGCCTATTCATTGGTCTTGGCGCCCTAATTGCCGTGTTGCTATTGGCAGTCTGGATCGTTATGCCGCCGGTGAACGTCCCCCTCTTCGAACCGCCCGCGATGGACGAAGCTCTGGTATCTGATCGGTTAAGGGTTCGTGAGGGTTATAAGGTCAGCTTGTTCGCAGCGGGCATTAAAGATGCACGCGTTCTCCGTGCAACGGGCGGGGATCACATACTCGTTACATCGCCCGGGACCGGTCGTGTTTTGATTCTCTACTCGGACGACGACGGCGATGGCCAATCGGATGGTAACGACGTCGTTTTGGAGGGTTTGAATGGTCCCAACGGAATCGATCTCCTCAACGGATTCCTTTATGTCGCCGAAGAGGATCAGGTTGGGCGTATCGCCTTTGATGGCCGACAGACATCCGGTACCTACGAGATTTTAGTCAAGGATCTCCCAGGTGGTGGGAATCATTGGAAAAAAACGCTGAGGATCGGCCCCGATGGTCTTATCTACGTCGCGGTTGGATCGAGCTGCAACGTATGTGAAGAGGGAGATCGACGCCGCGGGACGCTATTGCAGTACCAGCTGGATGGCTCGGGTGAAAGGATCTTTGCGACGGGCCTTAGGAATTCAGCGGGATTCGATTGGTCGCCCAATGACGGACAACTGTATGCCACAGATAACGGACGGGACTTGCTTGGCGACGAGTTCCCTCCGTGCGAACTGAATCTTGTTGTCGACGGTGGTTTTTACGGATGGCCATATGCCAACGGGGCACGCATTCCCGATCCGGACCTCGGTAACGACAAGCAATCGTTGATTGCTAACTCGATTCCACCGGTTTTCGATTTCCCTGCCCACAACGCCCCCCTCGGCATCGTTTTTTTGCAATCAACCATTCATCGTCCCGCTAACATGGGGGGCGCGGCCATAGTGGCGTTGCACGGTTCGTGGAATCGGACTCGCAAAGACGGGTACAAGGTTGTGTCTCTGCATTGGGATGAAGCAGGCATCAGGGCTCAGGACTTCCTTACGGGTTTTCTCTTGGATGGCGACGTGATCGGTAGGCCAGCCGAAGTTGCGGAAGATCACCAGGGCAATATTTATGTTGCAGACGATTTTGCCAACGCGGTTTATCGAGTGACAAGGGCACCAGAAAGTGCTTGATTTGCAGTAGTCGCCGTTGCTAATCGTAGATGTATGGCGGTTAGCGAGCGCGGGGACGTTTTCATTGGCGTAACAAACCGAGCGTTTCGAAGAAGGGCTGTCGGACCCCCGTATCGACCAGATGGTGCGACCTGGAAACCGACTTGAAAGCGATCGGGGCTTTCGCCGCAGATGGACAGTCTCCATTGTCGCGATAAGCGAGAGCGGTATTCAGTCGGTCCTCTAAGGGGTCTCCAAGTGCGTGATCAAAGTCGTCGCGAACAAAGCAACCTGGAAGGGGCGTCCCTGACGACGGCTCGTTGGTGGGGGAAAAGCCGTCCGTGTAGTCTCCAAATCCTTTCGCGTTGGTGCCACGGAACTGGATCGAAAAGTACGTGGTTCCACAATTGTCGAAGGCGTAAAAACCGTACGGCTTGCCGCATGTGGACGCGCCGATTTGCACCACGTCGACGTCGATACCACGCAGGCCGTTGATGATGGACTCACTAGCCGAACAAGTGCCTGGTCCAGTCAGCACGAAAACGCGTTGAAGGTTCAGTGTTGGCAGTGCTGCCCCCTGGGATGCTGAAAAACCTCGGGCGGAGGTATGGAAGAGTTCGGGTTCTAATGAAGCGCCCGTGACAGGGTTAGTGGAGGGATGTTTGTCGTTGAACTGTACCTCGCTGAATACCTTTCCTTCTGCCTGCGCCGACCCGGCGATCATAAAAGCAAGTTCGTTCGCGATATCCAGATAACCCCCACCGTTGTAGCGAAGATCGAGGACGAGATCGACGACATTCGCTCCCGCCAGTGTCTCGACGGCTTGGATGAGCTCGAGTTCCGACGGAGCCAAGTGTGCGTTGAACAACATATAGCCCACGTTGCCCGAATCCGTTGCGATAACTTTGACGTTTTGAACCGGGTCTTGAGTGATCAAAGCGGAAGTCATGCTGACGGTGCGTGGTTCCGATGCGCCGAGGTCTCTGACCAAGAATTCGTGACGTTCTCCGCTCGTCGCCGGAAACAGACCAGCATTAAGGGTGGCAGTGTCTGCCCCGTTCTCGACGTCAACTCCGTCAACTTCGACGATTCGTGCGCCACGTGCCAAATTCACATCGATGGCAGTTGCAGGGGTGTCGGGTTCGGTGAATGCGACCACGATCTCTCGCGGAGGGGAGGCAGACAAGATTGCCAGCTTGGCTCCGTAACCCGCGGTGATTCCTGATTGAGAAAGCTGGCGCCACTCTTCCGTGTCGTAGGTGAAGTGGTACTTATCTTTCGGATTTCCGGACGCCGTTGTCTCGAAGCTTTTCATCAAGTCAAAATATTCCGGCGTCGTATAGTCAGCCGGGTTCCGATCCTCGATTTCGTGATACCAGAGGTAGAGCTCATTGCTCCATGAACGCAACCAGTTATTTTCGTCCGTCGTCGTACCCACAGCATCGAGGTACGCGCTCCCGGTCGCTGGATCGTCACCGGTCCGAGGATTCTCGCAGAGGTACCGAAAATTTTCGGGCGCTAGAAACTCTCCCTCAACCCATCCTTGTTCGGACGAGGTGGTGGTTTCGGTTGCGGTGGTCGTGTTTTCTGAAATAGCTGTCTGGGGGTTGACAGCGCTTGTTCCGGAACCACCGCAGTTCGTCAGCAATAACGCAACGAACAGGGGCAACATTCCGTGCGTCAGCCGAATGGTGCGTGTCAACAACGCCGATTGCGTGAAGGACCGTACCTTGATGATTGGTCTCTGTTGTTTTGTGGATGCTGAGTTATGGACCAAGGGCAACCCGGCGCTTTTCTTTCCGAAGCGGTTTGTATGTCGCATTTTCGGTTGTTGGCGTGGAGAGTGACCGATTGCCTTAACGAGCCCATAGCATAGAACGATCATCAGCCTCATGAGAAGCACCTAAGCCCCCGCTACGGAACGCATGGCGAATGTGCTTCCGCCCACTATAATTGCGTTTACCTCATATGCATCGAGCCGACTCTTTTGAATCAACCATTGATCGAAGCAAACGACTTGAGTTGTACAGTCGCGGGCCAGCTGCTGTTCGACCGGCTTGACGTGACGGTCCTATCCGGCGATGTCCTGGAACTTTGGGGTCCCAATGGGAGCGGCAAATCGACTCTACTCCGATGTTTGGCGGGGCTCTTCAGCGTCGATACGGGCGTCATAAAATACCCTGAGCGTCTTCTCTATTTGGGCCACCGATCCGGGCTGAATACATCGCTGAGCCCGCTCGAAAATTTGCGCTGGTACGTGGGTCTGTGCCGCCAAGAAACGAGTCCGGAAGTACTGTCGTCTGCCATCCAGCGCGTCGGTTTGGAAAGCTACAAAGATGTGCCATGCCGCATGCTTTCAGCGGGCCAAGCGCGTCGGGCGACCCTAGCGAGATTATGCGTTTCTGACTCGCGTCTCTGGTTGCTGGACGAGCCAATGACTTCACTTGACGACGACGCGGTAGCGCTTTTACGTAACCTCATCGTTGAACATCGGCGTATGGGCGGAGCGAGTATTTGTGCGACACATGTGGAACTTGGGTTCCCAGAGACCAGGGTGCTTGAGCTAGGCGCGTAATGGGGAATTTCGGAGTTCAATTTCGCCGCGACATACTGATCGCAATTCGGGGGCGGACGGAGATTGCTAATCCAATAGCATTCTTTGTGCTTGCGTTATCGTTGTTCGTTTTTGCCGTCGGGACCGACAGCGAAACACTTCCGCGGGTAGCTCCTGGTGTTGTTTGGGTTGTCGCGCTGTTCGTTGCAATGCTGTCGACGGATAATCTTTTTCATCGTGATTATGACGACGGCAGCTTGGAACTCATGTTGCTGCACAATCACCCGTTGTTTTTGGGCGTCCTAGGTAAGCTTCTAGCGCATTGGTGCGTGAGTGGACTTCCCGTGGCGATTCTATCGCCTCTCGCGGCGATATTTATTAACGCGCCGCCTGAAATAATAGTGACCCTCGTTGGAACGCTTTTACTTGGGACCCCGGTGCTAACGTTGATCGGCGGCATTGGTGCCGCGCTTACGGCAGGGCTTGGTCGGGGGGGCTTGCTTTTAGCGGTCTTGGTGATGCCCCTATATATTCCGGTTCTGATTTTCGGTTCGGGTGCCTGTTATCGGGTATTGGATGGGGCCATGGCCACCGGACCGGTGCTTTGGCTCATCGCCTTGCTGGCTGGATCGATTACACTGGCACCTTTTGCGATCGGGGCGGCGCTCAAGGGTAGTCAGGAGTATTGACGTGGGTTTGATAAAAGATGCTTTCCACCGGATGGGTTCCCCCCGTTTTTTTTATCACGGTTCTTCCTGGTGGGTCCGTGGTTTATATGTCGGTGGGGTTTTAGCTCTGCTGGTTGGAAGTTTTTGGGGGTTGGTACTCGCGCCGCCGGATAAATACCAAGGCCATAGTTTTAGGATCATGTACATGCATGTCCCGAGCGCACACTTGGCCGAGATGGTTTATTTCGCATGCGCCGTGGCGGGCTTTGTCTACATTGTTTGGCGTATGAAGATGGCGGACGTCTTTATCAAAGCGGCGGCCCCCATTGGTGCAATTTTGACCATGCTCGCTCTGGCGAGTGGCATATTGTGGGGCATGCCGACCTGGGGTACCGGTTGGGTGTGGGACATGCGAACGACATCGGTACTCGTGCTCCTGTTTCTATTTTTCGGTCTAATGGCGTTACGTCAGGCGATACCGCGACCAGATCGAGCCGCTTATTCCGTATCGATCCTTGCCCTCGTCGGTGTCATCAACATCCCAATCATTAAGTACTCGGTGGATTGGTTCGCAACCTTGCACCAGCCGGCCAGTATCACTTTGGCTCGCGAACCTACAATCGAGACGAGTATGTTGTGGCCACTGCTAATTAACGCAATAGGTTTCTATGTCTTCATCGCTGGCGTGATTTTGGCGGCCATGCGATTGGAAGTCCTCAAACGCGAGCACGCGACCGAATGGGTGCGTGCGATCTCAAAGGGTAGGTGACGTTGATCGACGAGTTTTACAACTGGGCCATGATGGACGGCCACGGTGTTTACGTTTGGAGCGTTTACGTGATTAGCGCGGTCGCGCTCGTTGTGATTGGTGTGTGGCCGATTCGCGCTGAACGTCGGTTGCGGGCGAGAGTGACCAGCCGTATAGATGAGGATACTGGAGCATGATGCCTCCGCTTCGTAGACAACGGTTGGCCACAGTTGTGTTCCTGCTAATAGGCAGTGGGCTCACGATCGGCGCGGTACTGTTCGCGTTGCAAGAGAACGTGGATCTTTTTTACGAGCCACAGAAGGTTGTAGGTGGCGAGGCCCCCATCGCAAAGCGCATACGTGCCGGAGGTATGGTCGAGGCGGGCAGTCTCGCATACGAGTCCGAGGGGCTAGGGGTCTCTTTTGTGTTATCCGATCTTCGAGGGTCGCGCTTTGAGGTTCGATACCAGGGAATGTTGCCCGGTTTATTTCGTGAAGGGCAAGGCGTTCTCGTGGTCGGTGAACTTGATAAGAGGCGCGTCTTTTATGCCAAAGAAGTGCTCGCCAAGCATGATGAAAACTACATGCCACCCGAGTTAGTCGATATGGGCGGTGAATCTTGACCGCTGGGACGCCGGCAGCTTTGACCGCGAACTACGAGAGTTTTGACGCGTCGTCGGGGATGCTTTGGGGAGTCGGACCAGAGATCGGACATCTCGCCGCCGTCATCGGTTTTGTTGCAGCAGCCGTGCTCGGTCTGCTGGGACACTTGGGGGCCGCCACCCGGCGGAAAACTTGGATAGAAAATGCCGGCTCGATAGCGGTGCTGCAACTTCTAGCACTCGTCGTCGCATTCGGCTTGTTAGTACATGCGTTTCTCATGGACGACTATTCGGTCGTCTACGTCGCCTCGAATTCCAACGCGTTGCTGCCCTGGTACTACAAGGTTAGTGCGGTTTGGGGTGCACACGAAGGGTCGTTTCTTTTGTGGACTCTGATGATGGCTCTATGGACGGCTGGGGTGGCCGTGCTGGGGCAACGATTGCCCTCGCAGATGTACGGCCGCGTGCTCGGGACGTTGGGGTTGCTGAACACCGGGTTTCTGCTCTTCTTGCTCGAAACGAGTAATCCGTTCCTAAGGCTGGTTCCGAACGTCCCGACCATGGGTGCTGACTTGAATCCGCTGCTGCAGGATTTTGGACTCATCGTACACCCGCCACTTTTGTACATGGGCTACGTCGGTTTTTCGGTTGCTTTCGCTTTTGGCGTGGCCGGTTTGCTTTCCGGTCGGCTGGACGCGACCTGGGCCCGATGGACAAGACCCTGGACTAATGTCGCGTGGGCTTTCCTCACGGTGGGAATAACTTTAGGTAGTTGGTGGGCCTACTACGAGCTCGGTTGGGGTGGTTGGTGGTTTTGGGATCCGGTTGAAAATGCGTCGTTCATGCCCTGGCTGGCGGGAACGGCGCTCATTCATTCGCTCGCGGTGACTGAAAAGCGCGGTGCCTTTCGGAGTTGGACGGTACTTCTATCTATATTGACTTTCTCTCTTTGCTTATTGGGCGCGTTTATCGTGCGATCAGGGGTTCTGACCAGTGTCCACGCCTTTGCGGTGGACCCGGAGCGTGGTGTCTTCTTACTCGTGTTGTTGGGAATCACAGTAGGAGGTTCTTTAGCTCTCTACGCGATCCGAGTACCTGCAATAAGAAGCCGTATCGCGTACATGGGTCTTTCACGCGAGCTATTTTTGCTCATCAACAACGCGCTGTTCGTGGTTGCTGTTGCAATTGTGCTTATCGGGACTCTCTATCCGCTGGCATATGAGGCGGCCACCGGTGGCGACAAGATTTCGGTGGGACCCCCATACTTTAACCGGCTGTTCGTGCCGTTGATGGGAATCCTTGCGGTGTTTTTGGCGCTGGTCCCCGTGGTGCGCTGGAAACGTACACCGGTTCGATTGTTTCGACACGTTGGCTTGCTCTTGCTGATTTCTTTGATTGTCGGCGCGGTCTTTTTCGCCGTCGCGATCGCGTCGGATAGGCTGTTGGATATTTCGAGTGTCGTCGGTGTTGCGATCGCCGTCGCGCTCACGCTTTGGATACTTTTGAGTCACGGCGCGGACTTCATTCGGCGTAAAGGCGCTCGACCGTTGGGCTACTTAGGTATGTTGCTGGCTCATGTGGGATTTGCGATGGGGGCTGTCGGTGTGGCGATCACAAGCGTGTTTTCACACGAACTTGAGGTTCGAATGTTGCCAGGTGATACCGTTGAATTGAACACACGGGAATACCGGTTCGTTTCGATTAATACCGTTAACGGACCCAACTACATAGCGCGACGGGCGAAATTTGACGTTGAAGGAATAAGCCTTTACCCCGAGAAGCGAAATTACCTGGCGCGCGACAGCGTCATGACGGAAGCGGGGATTGGAGCAGGGTTCTTCCGGGACTTATACGTAGCGTTGGGAGAGCCCCTGCCGGATGGATCTTGGGGAGTGAGGATTCAGGAGAAAGTATTGGTGCGGTGGGTGTGGTGCGGGGGCTTATTGATTTGCTTTGGGGGTCTAC
>JAKUTI010000039.1 GCA_022448765.1 Pseudomonadales bacterium | reverse complement strand
ATTGCTAATCCAATTGAAATACCGAAGGCTCGGCGAATCGGCATTGGCTGGATGTTGTTATCTGGTATTGGAGCCATTGGGGTGGGGCTGGTTGGTTCAATGCATTTCGCAGCCCTCGGCGACCCGGAGACGGTACTGATTGAGCTGGCCAACTTATTATTAGAACCCTGGATCGCAGGTATCGTACTCGCAGCGATACTTGCTGCTGTGATGAGTACTGTTGATTCGCAGCTTTTGGTGGCATCAACTTCCCTGGTACTGGATGCGGGTATTCGAACAAAGTATCCGCTTGGTCTGAGTAGGGTTATGGTCGTTTTGGTGGCTCTGGCCGCATGGGTGATTGCCCTAAATCCAGAAAGTCGCGTCCTGGATCTGGTTGCCTATGCTTGGGCTGGTCTAGGTGCAAGTCTCGGGCCGTGCGTGCTTTATTGTCTTTTCTGGAAAGGCACAACTGGCCAAGGTCTCATTGCAGGAATGCTGGTTGGTGGCTCGACAATATTTGTATGGAGGAATCTGACAGGTGGGATATTTGAGTTATACGAAATATTACCGGCATTCGTTCTTGCCACACTCGCTATCTATTTCGTAAGTCGCCTGTCTAATCCCAATGAACTGAAACAAAGTGAATCAGGAGGTTGAATACCGAGAACTTAAACTCTCATAAACTCCTTTTTAGTGGAACGACGTTATCGGCCCGCTTTACATAAATCTGGCGTATATGTTGTGGACCGTTTATACCAATGCGCCCTGCGTCAAAAAAACGTAATTCACATCTTTCTTCGCGACCACCATCAACGGCTAAGACAATCGAATTACCAGAGATTCGCCATTTGCCCGCTTCTTTTCGATTTTCGGTTCGAAAACGATAGATCCCTGCCGAAAGTGTGCCTCGTAATTCGAGAGCGACGGGTCGTGTGCGATCGTCATCTAGATCCCATACACCGGGAAGATTTAATTGCTTCAACCAGGCTTCGCGGGTTTTTCGGGCTGACTTAAACCAAAGGGTAACCAGGGCCACGATCAAGCCGACGATGATTTGACTCATCCTCGTACCGTCTCGCCTGTACGTGTTTTACGCAATGTTTTCTCTGTGGACACTCGTGATAGTTGCATCGAGAGTCTGGTTGGACCAATCGCAAACGTCTTGGATGGTTTTATGGACTATCTTGAGGCTGCTTGCAATTGCAACGAAGGTCCACTGCGCCTGGTCGTGAATATCGTTCTGACCGGACTCACAGACTGCCATGTTGGTAATACGACCAAACTTTTCGCGTAATCGACCAAGTCGACGTCTCTTCTCTTTGAGCGAGCGGCAACCAGGTAGATGAAAATTGATTTGCAGGGACTCGGCGTGCATCGGGACCTAGATAGCTGACGAGACGAATCTGTTCATGAAAAGTCCATATGTCTCCATGTTGGAAACCAGAACATGCCCTTCGATACGACTTATCAATAAACCGACTGTCGTTAGAACCCGGTCTCAGAAACATCGTTAGGTATGAGTGGATAACTTATCCCCGCCCATTTTTGTACGATTCGAACAACCTGGCACGAGTAACCGTATTCGTTGTCGTACCAGACGTAAACAACCGCCCTGTTCCCGTCGACAATGGTTGCTCCGGAGTCCACGATGCATGCGTGACGATCGCCAATAAAGTCTGAAGAAACAACCTCCATCGACTCGGTGAAATTAATCTGACGCTGTAGTGCCGAGTGCAATGCCATGTGACGAAGATGGTCGTTGACGTCTTTGCTATTTGTCTCGTTCGTTAGTGTCAGGTTAAGGATGGCCAGCGATACATTAGGCGTTGGAACTCGAATCGCATTCCCCGTGATCTTTCCCTCCAGTTCTGGCAATAACTTCACGATGGCTGAAGACGCCCCGGTTTCTGTAATAACCATATTTAGGGCCGCCCCGCGCCCGCGTCGATTCTTCTTGTGGTAGTTGTCCGTCAAGTTTTGGTCGGGAGTATAGGCGTGTACGGTTTCCACGTGCCCATGATTGATTCCGAATTGGTCGTTCATCGCTTTAAGTACTGGCACGATGGCGTTGGTAGTGCACGATGCAGCGGAGATAATCTTTTCCGACTCGTTGAGTTCGCTTGAATTGATTCCTGAGACGTAATCTTTGACGGCCCCCTTTCCCGGTGCCGTCAATAGCACGCGCTCGACGCCTTTTGATTCGAGGTGTTGTGCGAGCCCTTCAGTGTCTCGCCAAACGCCCGTATTGTCGATAACGATCGCGTGGTCGATACCGCAGGCGGTGTAGTCTATTTCGCCCGGGTTATCGGCGTGAATGAGTTGAATGACATTGCCGTTCGCAATAATGCAATTGTTCTTTTGATCCGTCCTGATGGTGCCTTGAAAAGGGCCATGGACTGAATCCCGGCGTAAGAGTTCAGCTCGTTTTTCGAGGTCTCCCTCGGAGCTTTTACGGATGACGACGGCTCGGAGACGAAGTTGATCTCCTCCGCCGGTTTTTTCTATCAGGAGGCGAGCCAACAATCGTCCTATTCGTCCGAAACCGTAAAGCACGACATCCTGGGGTTTCGTGAGTGGCTTTACATGTCTCCCGATCACTTCCTTACATGCTTGCTCGGTGAAGTCTAATACGGACAGATCTGGCTCATCGCCGTTACGATTCATGTAATCGCTTGCTAGTTTTCCGACGTCAACGTGAGATGGGCCGAGGTCCAGCTTGGCCATTACCTCCAAAATAGGAAAGCTCTCGAACTCCGAGAGTTCGTTATGGGCTACCTGACGCACGAATCGATGGGTCTGCATAATCTCTAGGACACTTTGATTGTGCAGGGGCTGACCGTAGCAATAGGTGACCACGTTACGCCGATAGAGCGTCCCGATAATGGGAATCATCGCTTCGGCGAGAGCCTCACGTTCTTTCCAGTCGGGAAAATAATCGTCTAGGCTGGCAAGGGCCACGAGTTGTCCTCATTGCATCTTCGGAGCGGGCGGAATGATAGGTATTGGGCTCGTATCAGTAAAGACTGAAGCGAAGAATTTGCATTCTGTGTTTTCGTATCGGTGATCAGGACCACGAGTTGGTCATTCGTGGCTAAAATCACATGGCGAATGAGTCTCGGAAGCCGTCACCGAAAGCTCTGATTAATCTCCATTAATTTTGTTGAGCCTGGGCAAAGCACAGATTCGTCGAGGGCGTTGAGAGGAGTATCCGACGTCGCTAGTATTTCGTGACAATCGTGTGGATCCCGGGAAACATAGAGGAGCCCTGTAACAACTTCCCCCCGTTCTTGGGCTGCTTGGACATGACCTAGTGCCTTCACGCGGTCATAGGGGTCATAGTCCTCAGATAGCTTATTTAGATGCAAGAGTGAACCGTCGGGCATCTGTACCGATTCACTTGTTCCAGGTTCGTAATCGACAGTAATTTCATCGTGGGGCACCACAACGTCTGCGTCAACGACGTGCTCGGTGTGTTGTCGAACATAATCGTAACTTTTAGTCGATCCCGGATGATTGTTGAACATGACGCACGGAGAAATAACATCGATAAACGCAAACCCTTTATGCATGATCGCTGCTTTGACCAACGGTACAAGTTGCCGCTTATCTCCCGAAAAACTTCGGGCTACGAAACTTGCCCCTATTTGCAGAGCCATGGACACCATGTCGATGGGTGCGTAAAGGGTTGGCGCACCTTTCTTGCTGGTTGATCCGAGGTCATTCGTTGCCGAAAACTGACCCTTTGTAAGTCCGTACGTACCATTGTTGTCGACGATATACAGCATATCGATCTTTCGACGAACTATATGTCCAAACTGCCCTAATCCGATGGAGGCGCTGTCGCCGTCTCCGGAAACGCCTACGCAGTACATGTCCCTGTTGGCTAGGTTTGCACCCGTGGCGACCGAAGGCATCCGCCCATGAACCGAGTTAAACCCGTGGGAATGCCCTAGGAAATAGCTAGGCGTTTTTGACGAGCATCCGATACCGGATATTTTAAGAAATCGGTGTGGCGGTATTGAGAGTTCAGAACACGCTTGAACGATTGCGGCGCTGACAGAGTCGTGGCCACACCCTGCACAAAGTGTCGATACCGAGCCCTCATAATCCCGACGATTCAGTCCTATTTCGTTTAATTTCAAAAGGGGGTGATGAACCTCGGGTTTGCTAACGTAGGTCATGACTGCACCTCTTTCAAAAGGGGTAAGTTGTGGTCCGTGTAGTAGGCCAAGATTTGCTCGTGAATGGTATCTGCCGAGATGGAGAAGCCACCGTAATAGAGTACGGAGACAAATCGGGCCGGATCAATTTCCAGTTCGTTGATAAGCAGAGTCCGCATTTGCGCGTCGCGATTTTGCTCGGCAACGAAAAGAATGTCATGTTTTTCGATAAAAGTTCGGACCGTCTCGTTAAACGGAAATGCCCGCAGTCGCATCGTATCTAGCTGAATGCCGTCGTCACTTAATCGATCGAGCGCTTCACCCATAGGTAACGCGGTTGTACCGTAGTAGATAATCCCTGCTTTACGATCACCATCGTTAATTTCGGGTGAAGGTACGAGCGTTTTTGCGGTATCCCACTTTTTGAGGAGACGATCCATGTTGGCGGTATACGCTTCAGGGGACTCTGTATAGACCGCGTATTCATCGCGTGATGTGCCGCGCGTAAAGAACGCGCCTTTTGTTGGGTGTGTTCCGGGAAGCGTTCTGTAACCAATTCCGTCACCGTCCACATCGAGATAACGTCCGAATTGTCCGATCTCGTCCAATCTTTCCTGGCTAAGCACTTTCCCTCGATCGTACTGACGACCGTCGTCCCAGACTAAGGGTTCAGAGACATGCTCGTTCATCCCGAGTTCAAGGTCGCTCAGGACGATGATTGGTGTTTGTAGCCGATCAGCTAGATCCAGAGATGAGGCGGAGAAATCAAAGCACTCTTTCGGTGATGAAGGAAAAAGTAAAGGATGTCGAGTATCGCCATGTGAAGCATAGGCGGCGGATAGAAGGTCCGCTTGTTGTGTCCTAGTCGGCATGCCGGTTGAAGGACCTGCACGCTGGATATCAAAAAGCACGGCAGGGATCTCCGCGAAATAGGCAAGACCGAGAAATTCTGTCATCAATGACACCCCGGGTCCCGATGTTGCAGTGAAAGAACGGGCGCCGTTCCAACCTGCCCCGATTACTATCCCCATTGCAGCCAGCTCGTCTTCGGCCTGGATCACTGCGTAATTCTTTCGATCGGTTTCTGGATCTACTCGAAGCCTCGACGCGTGTTGTTCGAACGCCTCTGCCATAGACGTTGAGGGCGTTATGGGGTACCACGCGCAGACGGTTGCTCCGCCATAGATTGCGCCAAGGGCAGCCGCTTCGTTGCCGTCGATTAAGATACGGTCCCCTACCCCATCGCAGTTACGGACTTGAATAGGCAACGGCGAGTCCATGTAATCGTGTGCATAACTGCGGCCAATTTCCATTGCGGTAATGTTTGGCTGAATTAGATCGTCTTTGCCTTTGTACTGGGCGGAGACCATCCCGGTAATGATGTCGAAATCAATGTTTAATAGTGCAGACAATGCGCCGAGATACACGATGTTCTTGAAGAGTTGGCGCTGTTTGGGATCTTGGAATTCTGATTGGACGAGCTTCGATAAAGGGATACCAAGGTCGATAACATCGTCGCGGCTTAAGCGACGGTCGCCTCCTTGGGAGTTGTCGTGCAACAAGAATCCCCCCGTAACAATCGACGCGAGGTCTTCTTCATAGGTTTCTGCGTTCATTGCCACCATGATATCGACGCCCTCTCGACGTCCCATATAGCCCTTTTCAGAGGTTCGCACTTCGAACCAGGTTGGTAAGCCCTGAATATTCGATGGAAATATATTCCGTGTGGCGACGGGAATACCCATGCGAAAAAGGGCTTTGGCGAACATGCCATTCGCGCTTGCTGAACCCGATCCGTTTACGTTGGCAAAACGGATGACAAAATCGTTATAACTTGTCATTCCGCATATGAACCCATTTGCGGGATGTGTATCACAGACTTTTGCATGTCCCAGGCGTTTGTAGGACAACGCTCAGCACAGAGCCCACAGTGTAGGCAGAGGTCCTCGTCCTTAACCATAACGCGTCCTGTTTCGAGATGTCCCGACACGTAGAGATCTTGTTCTAGGTTTTCTGCTGGAGCCATGAGCACAGGGCGCAAAGCGCTTTCTTCATCGTTGGCGGTAAAGCTAATACAGTCCATTGGGCATATGTCGACGCAAGCGTCGCATTCGATGCATAGCTTGTCGGTAAACACGGTCTGTACGTCACAGTTGAGACAACGTTGAGCCTCGTCGAATCCGAGTTTTTCGTCGAACCCGAGCTCGACCTCGACCTTTATGTTTTGTAAGGACGCTTCTAGATGGGCGTGTGGGACAACGTGACGCACCGACGGGTCGTGTTCGGCATCGTAACTCCATTCGTGGATACCCATTTTTTGGCTGAGAAGATTAACGCCCTCGGGCGGGCGGTCGGCTTTAACGTTCTTGTCTTGACAAAACAAGTGAATAGAAATGGCCGCTTTGTGTGCATGCGCGGAAGCCCAAATGATGTTTTCCGGCCCCAGGGCCGAGTCGCCCCCAAAAAATATTTTCGGGTTGGTCGATTGAAGAGTGTCTTCGTCGAGGATGGGACAGTCCCATTTATCGAATTCGACACCGATGTCTCGCTCAATCCACGGGCAGTGGTTCTCCTGACCAATGGCCATGAGGATATGGTCGGCCTCTATGAAGATGTCGGGTTCGCCACTAGGTACGTATTTAAGACGGCCGTCCTCTTCGACCGGTGTAACACATTCAAACAAAACACCCTTCAGCTTGCCGTTTTCATGGATGAACTCTTTTGGAGGCCGATTGTTGATGATGGGGATCCCTTCGTTCATGGCATCTTCTTTTTCCCAATCGCTCGCCTTCATGACGTCAAATGCGCTACGGACCACCACCGTTACGGATTCTGCGCCTAACCGAGTTGACGTTCGGCAACAATCCATCGCCGTGTTACCGCCTCCCATGACGATGACTTTTCCGGAAATACTGGTTGTATGACCAAACGCGACACTAGACAGCCAATCAATACCGATGGAGATGTGGTCGTCAACGTCGGATCTTCCGGGGATGTCCAAGTCACGTCCGCGGGGTGCGCCTGTCCCGACAAAGTAGGCGTCATAGTTCATGTCGAGCATGGCTTGCATGCTCGTTATTTCGTAATCGAAGTGGGTTTTAACTCCCATGTCTAGAATGAGATCAACTTCTTCGTTTAGCACGTCAGCAGGCAGTCTGAATGCGGGAATTTGACTACGCATCATTCCACCGCCGGCTGAATCGCGATCGAACATGTCGATCTCGTACCCAAACGGCAACAAGTCTCGAGCCACTGCGAGGGATGCAGGACCCGCCCCCAAAAGGGCAATTTTCTTGCCATTCTTCTCGATGGGTACCCTTGGGAGGAAGGCGCTAATGTCACCTTTGTGATCAGCGGCTACCCTCTTTAACCGACATATGGCGACGGGCTTTTCCTCCGTTCTTACTCGCCTGCAGGCGGGTTCGCAGGGTCGGTCACACGTCCTTCCCAGGATCCCCGGAAAAACGTTTGAATCCCAATTGATCATGTAGGCTTCGGTATAGCGTTGCTGGGCTATGAGCCTTATGTACTCGGGTACGGGGGTGTGCGCCGGACAAGCCCATTGACAGTCGACTACTTTGTGGAAGTAGTTGGGGTCCAGAATATTGGTTGCTTTCATTCGAATACGGGCTGCGAGGAACCTGCAACCGCCAAGGAAGGATAGAATTTCCTCATCAGGACGCGCACTTTACTGCTTCTTTTAGCTTGCTACCAGAAGAATCGTACGTAATCGTCGAGGGCGGAGGGTTTGCTCGAAGCTGTACTCATGGAACTCAATAAACTCATTAAACAAATACAGATGCCCGCGCCGCAGACGGTTCACAACTGGCAGGGGGGTGCTGGGTGCGCGTATTCGTGTTTGCTCTCTCGCGTAATTTCCAGTTCGGATCGGTTTGTCGTTTATGTGGCGTCAGGCTCGGAAGAAGTTGAGCGGGTAGCGAATGAGCTGCGTTTCTTCGGTTTTCCGGATACCGATGTTCTAACCTTTCCAGAGTGGGAAACTCTACCGTACGACATTTTTTCCCCTCACGACGATCTGATATCTGACCGGCTTGCAACCGCCTCTGATCTTCTTCAAGTCACCGGCGGTGTATTGGTGGTTTCAGTGCGTAGCCTATTGCAATGCATGCCACCGACTGAGTTTGTTCGATCGCAGGCGTTCGTATTTCAAAAAGGGCAACGCTTCGATATTCAAGAAGAGCGCCGACAGCTGATACAAACCGGGTATCGCCTCGTGGAGCTTGTGTTGGAGCGCGGGGAATTTGCAGTCCGCGGATCAATTATCGACATCTTTCCGATGGGCAGTGACCGACCCATTCGCGTGGATCTTGATGACGACTTGATCGATGGGATCCGAACGTTTGACCCCGATTCCCAACGAACAAATACTAAACTCGACGCCGTCCGGATATTGCCGGCCAAGGAGTTTCCCTTGGACGACATTGCTATCGCACGCTTTCGGGAGGGTTGGCACGACGCGTTCGATGTGGATGTGCGCCACTGTTCGATATACCAAGAAGTTAATGATCGGATTGCAGCGCAAGGTTTGGAGTACTACCTGCCTCTCTTTTTTCAGTCTACGGGCACCTTGCTTGATTACCTGCCTGAAGGGTCTGTGTTTGTGCTCTCCGCCAATGTCGACGAGTCGGCGAGAAATTTTTGGAAAGAACTAAACGTACGCTATGAGAGCCTGCGTCACGATATAGAACGACCGATCCTTCCACCTGAGCGGCTCTTTCAACAATGGCAGGCTGTCTCAGAAGGGCTAAAACGGCATGGCATATTACAGCTAGATCTCGGTACAAAGAAAAAGCAAGGGAAGGTGATCATAGAGACGCGTGCGATCCCTAGTGTTCGTGCCGAGTTACTGCGCACCGATCCGGGACGAAACCTGCGTCGATTTTTAGAGGCTACCGCTTGCCGCGTTTTAATCACGGCTGAGTCGCCTGGTCGCCTAGTTCATCTACAAGAGTTCTTGCGCCGTAATGGGATGGATGCGATCGAATGCCTAGATTTCTCAACGTGGTTGGATACAGGTCCTGCTCTGGGGATAGTAATCGGGCCCGTTGATCGTGGTTTTGCATTTGATGACGTCGTCGTGATCAGTGAGGCGCAAATATTCGATCGTGAGTTCGAGGGTAGGAGCAAGAATCTACGGTCGGCCGTTGACCCCGAATTGATTATCAGGAACTTGACGCATCTAACTGTCGATACCCCAGTGGTTCACGTTGAACATGGCATTGGAAGATATAAGGGCCTAGAGATATTGGTGATTGACGGGTATCCCTCAGAGTTCTTGGCACTTGAGTATGCCGACAGCGCAAAGTTATATGTGCCAGTCTCCTCGTTAGATCTGATTTCGCGGTATGCGGGAGCTGGCCCCGAATCGGCCCCGCTCCATAGGCTCGGTAGTGAAAAATGGGCAAAGGAGAAGCGGCGAGCCGCCGAAAAGGCCCGAGATGTTGCTGCAGAACTGTTGGACGTGTATGCGCGTCGAGAAATGGCGGAAGGTTTTGCTTTTCCCCGCCCTGATGCGGATTTCGAGAGGTTTTGCGACGAATTTCCCTTTGAACTCACAGTGGATCAACGAAATGCTATTGATGCGACCGTTGAGGACCTAACCCGAGGTCGGTCGGCTGATCGTCTCATATGTGGGGACGTTGGATTTGGTAAGACCGAAGTTGCGATGAGAGCCGCGTACATCGCGTCGCAGGCTGGCAAGCAAGTGGCCGTTTTGGTTCCGACGACTCTCTTGGCGCAACAGCACTACGAGACATTTCGTGATCGATTTTCGCAATGGCCACAGCAGATCGAAGTTGTTTCGCGAATGCGCCAGGAAGGAGATGTAACACGCCTTAAAGATCAATTATCTGGCGGAGCAATAGATATCATCATTGGAACACATCGATTGTTGACCGCGGATTTTGAGTTCAAAAATCTTGGCCTGATCATAATCGATGAAGAACACAGGTTTGGCGTTCGACAGAAAGAGCGGTTGAAAAGTATTCGAGCGTCGGCGGATGTGTTGTCGATGACGGCGACACCGATCCCACGCACACTGAATATGGCCATTAGTGGTATGCGGGACCTATCCATCATCGCGACACCACCGTCAAAGCGACTTGCTATCAAGACTTTCGTGATCAGAAAGAATCAGCAGGTCATTCGTGAAGCTATAGAACGAGAAATCTCCCGGGGCGGGCAAATTTTTTACCTACACAACGATGTTAGGAGCATCGAACAAGTAGCGGAAGAACTGGCACACACGTATCCCGAAGCGCGCGTCGCGGTAGGCCACGGACAAATGCCGAAGCGTCGCCTTGAAAAGGCCATGGCAGACTTTTACCACCGCAGAGCTAATCTTCTTGTGTGCAGCACCATTATCGAAAACGGCATTGACGTCCCTAATGCAAACACAATTGTGATAGATCGCGCCGACAAATTTGGGTTAGCCCAACTGCATCAACTGCGCGGACGGGTAGGTCGATCTACAAGGCAAGCGTACGCGTATCTATTGACACCACACCCGAAGGCGGTGACCAGGGATGCGAGAAAGAGACTTGACGCCATCGAAGCGTCCGGGGAGCTGGGAATTGGATTCACACTGTCGACCTACGATTTGGAGATTCGAGGTGCGGGCGAATTGCTGGGTGACGACCAATCGGGTCAGATTGAAACCGTCGGCTACACCATGTTCATGGAGATGTTGGAACGAGCTGTGGCGGCGATTCGAGAGGGAAAAATTCCACATTTGGACGTGCCTCTGCCAGAGGCACGAGAGGTGAATTTACATTCACTTGCGCTTATTCCGGAAAGTTATGTTCGGGATGCCGATATGCGCTTGATTCTTTACAAGCGCATTGCCGGCGCAGATTCTGATAGCGAGCTAGATGAATTGAAGATAGAAATGGTGGATCGTTTTGGTGATATGCCCATAGCGCTCTCCAACTTACTGCGCATGTCACAAATAAAACTGTCTGCTATAGAGGTCGGTATCAAACGGATCGACGTAGGACCAGCGAAGGGCCGTGTTGAATTTGCAGATGACACGCCAGTCGATCCGCTCGCGCTCGTAAAGCTCGTACGGGAGTCGCCCGAGACTTACAATTTGATGGATGGAAATCGGGTACGAGTGAATCGTGTTCTCGAAACCGAATTGGCTAGATTTGAGTTTGTCGAAGCATTCCTTAAGGCATTGCGTCCGAAAGATTCGTCTCCTCAGCGGCCGACATGAAACAGCTCCTTCTGATAGCGACCTTTGGGCTCTCCACATCGTCCGTTATGGCATTAGACCTAGACCCGTTCGGAGATAATTGGTATTGCGCGGAAACGCTGATTTTTTCACGTACACAAGAGCAAGAACGTGCGACAGAAGACAACCCCTTCACTGAGCAAATTAGTCTAAGTGGTTTACGGACTTACTCGCGAACCTTAATACCGCTTCAATTCGGCCGTGCAGGCGCTGGATCCAACGGCGGCAGGGGCAACTCCATGGATACGTTCGGATGGTGGATGACGGACGATCAAGCGCGATCTAGCAACACGAATCGGTTGTGGCATTACCCGGGCGTCAAACCCCTGGCTTCAGCAGACTCTGGGTACGCTACTTCGGTCATGGTAGGCCAATTGGAGACCGTGGGCGTCGACGTAAACGGTTCCATGACGTTGCAGCCATCGGGCATTCCGCCGTCGGGCCTTGACCAAGTTAATCAAACGAATTCGTTAGAGCATTTGGAGGCCTGGTTGTTGTCTTCGAGTTTCAAGTGGTACACGGAAAGACTTGGTTTCCGATTAACGAAGACGCGTTTGCGAAGAGATGGGTACGGGATTATTGGTCACGGGATGTGGTTTCAACCTGTTCCTGACAGGAGTGCGCCCATTCCGTTATTGCTGCAATTAGGAGGACAGATGGCGACGGGCTTGTATGAAGTAGAAGGCACGATCTCGATGACCCGTGGTCGCTATTTGCATCTTGACGTTCAGTTGTGGATGAACGAACAGGGATCGTTAATCGGCCAGCAAAACAGCTTTATCGAGCTACGAGAAAGCCGGCGTATGCGAAGCCGGGAAGTTCACTATCTAGACCATCCGGCCTTCGGTATGTTGGTCAATGTTGTGCCCGCTGACGTTCCGCAATTAGCCAAGGCTGTTCTTGAGTCCCGGCACGGTGCGTCCGACAATGTCGAGGAGATTGGGGGAGCCCTGGGCAATAGCGGACTGGATGGTTCGCTTTTGGATTGGTCCATCGCCGCGGCCTGCAGCGGCATTTACGACTAGACAGATACTGCCGAACGGGATGCTCAATTCTCTTGCTAGCGCTGCTTCAGGCATCGCGGTCATTCCAACGAGATCGCAGCCGTCCTTTCTTAATCGTTCAATTTCAGCGGATGTTTCAAGCCTAGGCCCTTGAGTACACCCATACGTTCCCGTGGTATGGACCGTACGACTTGATTTTTCTCCTGATAGTAGGAGTTGATGCCGAACGAGGGGGCTAAAGGGCTCGCTAAAGTCGAAGTGGTTTAAGCCGAGTATTTCTCCGAAGGAACCGTTTCGGCCCCAAGTGTAGTCGATGATTTGATCGGGGATTACGATATCGCCAACCGCGAGAATGTCCGCGATAGCACCAACAGCATACATCGCGACAATGGCTGAGACGGAGGCTTCATGAAAAGCCCAAAGGTTCGCGCGGTAATTGATGTCGTGAGGCGCAATAGAGTGTCCAGGCCCATGTCGGGCCAGGTAGAGCACATTGGCCTGTCCTATCGCTATCGTTTGCATCGATGCAGACGCATCGCCAAAAGGCGTCGACGGCGACTCTCCGGGTGTTGCGCCGTCAGCGTTTTGCGCAATCGTCCCGCCGATAATGCCGATGATTGTCCTAGCTTCGGTATTTCTGTCTTTACTCAAGGGCGGGTTGACCCTTTCGATCAAAAGGTGCGTGCGTAGATGGCGGGGAGATTTCGATATAAACCGTCAAAATCCATTCCTCGACCGATGAGGAATCGGCTAGGCGCGGAGAGTGCGACGAAGTCCGGTTCAATGGTCTGGACATCAGTTCGCCTTCGCGAGGGAGATTTGTCGACCAGAACTGCCGTCCATACGGAACCTGCAACTTCTTCAAGCTCATTAACGACAGCCCGAAGGGTTACTCCATGATCTATCACGTCGTCGACGACGACCACGTTACGATCACACAAGTCAGTCTGAGGCCGGGTATGGATCTTGAGGTCCCCTCCTTCTAGCCCGTCGTACCGTGTTGCATACATGAAATCCATCGATAAGGGAAAGTTCAATCTCTTGGTTAGATCCCACATGAACGGCAGGCCACCGTTCATGATGCAGATAAATATGGGCAGGGCATCGGCCAACTCCAGCTTGATGCGAACTGCTATTCGATCGATGGCGTATTCCACCGAGTGGGAGTCGAACAAGAGCTCGTAATCTGCCGGTATTTGTGTCACGTCGAACTATTCCTCTCTTGCGGCTCCATGCTTGGCTCAGCTACGTCGACGTGGAGGGTCTGTGTTGGGTACGCAATTTCGGCTCCATGGGTCTCAATGATCCCGGCGATATCGAAGAGGATGGATTCCTTAATTTCGTGAAATTCGGTCCATTTCGTTGTTTTCGTGAACGTGTATATCCAGAAGTCGACGGATGAGGGACCGAAGGAGAGTAAATTCACCATCAATGTCTGGTTCGTGTCGATTGCCTCGTGGTTATGTAGCAGACGGCGGATGTCTTCAAGGATGACGGGTAAGACGGTGATATCGTCGTAACGAACCCCGATGGTTTCTTTGATCCGACGGTTATCCATTTCGCTAGGGTTTTCCACGATCAAATTGGTGAATACAGAATTTGGTATATGGAGAGGACGCTTATCAAATGTCCTGATTTTGGTAGAGAGGACCATGATTTCTTCAACAGTACCTTCAATTTCTCGGTCGGGGGAACGGATCCAGTCTCCCTCTTTGAACGGTTGCTTAAAGAGAATCATCAGGAAGCCGAAGTAATTTGAAAGGAGATCTTGAGCTGCAAAGCCGACGGCCAATCCACCGATCCCACCAAATGCCAGCACCCCACTGACGCTGATCCCTAATGTTTGAAGCACCACGAGTACGGTTGCGATGATGATGGAAACTCTAAGTAACCTACCTATGCCGTTTGCGATTGACGCGTCCCACGGATGGTCGTGGTATTGGGCGTCTTGCATGCTCTCCTGAATGTTGCTGACGATACGGGTAGCAAACCACGCCAGTATCACAACGACGCCTACTTTCCGAAGTGGATCGACGAGTTGGAACACATCTGATGGGTTGTCGCCACCCACCAACTCCGCTGCCCAAAGAACGCCAAGTAGCACAATGCCCCAACGGACAGGCTTGCGCGCTGATTCCAGGAGAGCGTCGTCCCACAGGTTGCGAGTGTTTTCGAGACTTTTTGCAATACGATTAAAGATCAAACGCAATACGGCATCGACGATAAAAGTCAGTAGCACGATTCCGAGGACTTGCCACAACGCGCCCTCTATTATTACGACCCGATCAATCCATGTATCAATCATGTTGATCCCCGCAAGGAGTTAGTTTCGCCAAAGTGATGCAAGTAATAATGTAGATCAAGTCGCTCGCCTAAATCTTAGTTTTTCGTCGTTGGAGAGACGCTGGTGAGCTGTTCATAAGGCGAGAAATACTGTATATAATCACAGGCACTGTATATTTTAACAGGTAACTGGACACATGAGACCCTGTGTCCCAGGTACTTTATAGGACTCTTATGGAAAAGCTAACCGTACGACAAGTGGAAGTCTTGGATCTCATCCGGACTCACATTTCGGATACCGGTTATCCGCCGACTCGAGCTGACATTGCGAGTGAGTTAGGTTTCAAATCGCCCAATGCGGCTGAGGAACACTTGAAGGCCCTTGCACGCAAGGGAGCGATCGAGATGATTCCTGGAACTTCCAG
>JAKUTI010000038.1 GCA_022448765.1 Pseudomonadales bacterium | reverse complement strand
CAGTGCCTCCATCACCTGGGGTGGTAAAGAAGCCGAAGAAGATCGAACAAATCGTAAAGACGACCGCTCGATAACTTCCTGATTGCGGGGTGCCCTTGACAAGATACCCTGATGCATCGTCGGTACCGCGCTGTACCAACTCGGCCGCGCATCGTCCAACCAAGCGAAAAACCGTAACGCATCGAAGCCCGGCGTGCAGTAAACGCTCGCGCCCGAGATCAGCGATGCCAGCACCGGCGCCATCAATCCGTGGATATGAAAAAGCGGCATCACGTTTAGGCAGCGATCGGCATCGGATAACTGCAACGTGACCGCGATGTTGGATGCTGACGCTGCGAGATTATCCATCGAAAGCGGCACCATTTTTGGCCGTGAGGTCGTCCCCGAGGTATGCAAAATAAGCGCAGTCGAATTGCGCTCTCGAGCCGGCTCGACGGCCACAGCCTCACCCACCGAGAACGAACCCGCCTCCTCTCCTTCTTCGATTTCAATGACGCGAATTCTAAGACGATGCGCGACTTCAACCGCACCAGATTCGGACCCCGTCTCGACCATCAGGGCCGACGCCTCCAGATCTTGAAGATAGAATTCGAACTCTTCGGATTTGTACGCCGGATTCAGCGGCGCCGTCGTGCACCATGGAGCTAAACTCGCGAATGCCGACGCCATCAGCGGTCCATTGGGCAACACCATCGCTACGCGCGAATCCGGCGCGACTGAAATCGACCGTAATTCCCCGCCCATCCGCAAAATCTGCGACGACAGACGAGCGTACGTTAACGGCACACGATCCGGCGATTCGATAGCGTCAGCATCGTCGGTATGCTTGGTTAACAACTGCAATAGATCATTCATGCGGTCTAGATACTCCCATTTTTTGCGTTTGATTTTGCCTCTTTTCCTGGCCGTCGCTGCCGGCTAGGCCCAATTTCAGGCATCTCATTTAAATCAATTCTCGCTCGACCACCGTCGTTTTCACTGGTACTTCGGGGTCCGCGCACTTATCTTTAACGAAAACCTCTAGCAAGGCTCTAATACATGAACGCTGTTAAAGATATGCTGAAGTCGGGGCAGACCGCCATCGGTACAGACGGTTCAATAACGGCCGATGTCCGCTTCTTAGCAAATTCGGGGTTCGATTTTCTGCTCTTTGATACCCAACACGCGCCGGTGGAGATCAAGGCATTACAACCTCAGCTTGCCGCGATGAGGGGTCGAAATGCCATTCCCATCATTAGGGTTGGCGAAAACCGGCAGGATCAAATCTGCTACGCGTTAGACCAAGGCGCTAAAGGGATCGTCGTCCCTATGGTCAACACGAAGGAAGAGGCAGAAAACATGGTCGCTTGGTGTAAGTATCCCTTTGCCGGCGTACGCAGTTCCGCCGGCCCCCGAGGCGAATGGGGCGAGTTCAAGAGTTACCGCGAGTACATGGACATCGTCAACGAGCAGCTGTTGGTTATCCCAATGATCGAGACGGTGGAGGCACTAGATAGCATCGACGAGATTCTCAGCGTTCCTGGAATTGACGTGCTCTTGGTCGGCCCTTCGGATCTCTCCATCAACCTCGATGTCGCGCTCGACTATCCCAATCCAAAGTATCTAGCCGCATTGGACAAGATCGCGTCCGCTTGCAAGAAAGCTGGTGTAGCCCCCGGCATGTATTTTGTACCACCGGGTATTGAGCCAACTGAACTGATTGCCAAAGGATTCCGGTTTTTCACCCTCCCATGGCAAGGCTGGGCGAGCGAAGGGATCAGCAACGCGCTCGCCGGAATTCGATGACTTGTTGCTGCCACTAAGCACACGGCCATAGATTCAGCCAAACGGCAGAAACATGAGAACTTTCTATAGGAGATTTTATCAATGAAATTAGGTATTTACGGTGGAAACATTAGACGTGGTCAACCGCTTTCAAGCCTCGTCGACGAGATCAGTGAGATGGAGAACCAAGGCTTTTCGAGTTATTGGTGTCCTCAAGTCGGTACCTACGACGCGCTAACGATGATCGCACTGGCGGGACCTCAAACAAGCACCATCGAACTTGGAACCGCGGTGGTGCCCTCCTACCCACGACATCCAAATGCGCTAGCCCAGCAAGCCGCCACTGTGAACGCGCTTGCCGGGGGTCGCTTGATACTTGGTGTGGGACCATCACACGCCCCTGGTATCGAGGCACTGGGGCTTGAATATTCACGTCCCGCCCGTCACATGCGCGAGTATGTATCCATACTGAAAGCCCTAGGGGAAGAAGGGCGCGTCGAATTCGAAGGCGAAATGTACAAGATGACAACGGGATTCGCCTGCCCAGAGGCATCGCCTTTCCCCGTGGTGATGTCGGCTCTCGCTCCCCTCATGCTTAAAGCAGCGGGCGAAGTCGCCGACGGTACAGTCACCTGGATGGTTGGAAACAAAACGATCCGCGATCACACCGCACCAACCATCAACAAGGCGGCCGCAGACGCTGGTCGACCAGCACCACGAGTCATCGTCGGCGTGCCAGTTTGTGTCCACGACGATCACGAACAAGCAATCGCCCGGTCGGTGCAGATCTTCCAAGGCTATGGACACCTGCCCAACTACCGGCGCCAACTGGACGCCGAAGGGATCGACCAGGCCGGCGAAATCGCCGTGGTTGGCAACGAATCCGAGGTCGAAGCTCGATTGAGAGAGTTTTTTGACGCGGGGGCGACGGAAGTTATCGCGAGCGTTTACCCAGCGGGCGATGACGGTCGGGCTTCGTTTACCCGAACCAACGAATGCCTTAGGAACTTGTTAGCAGCATAAGGAAGCTTTCACAGCAAAGTTCTATGCGCCCGCAAAAAAGCGGCGGGGGTTATCCACGAACAGACTGCGCACGGTCTCGTCGCTGACCCCCATCTCAACCAAGTCGGGAATGACATGGCGGTGAATATACAGGTACTGATCGACGTTACTCCTAAAGAAATCATGCTCTTCAGGGATCGTGCCGTCAGGGCGTTCTTTGTGGATATGGAGACAAATACAGTCATGCGAGGGACAAAGCTTATCGCCGTACCCTTGATCGATCAGCGTCTTCATCGTGGTCGTGCGCGCCTCGGGACTAACAAGGCGTCCGGGATAGCGATCCAGGCCCAAATAACAACCTTGATCGAGGATCCACGTTAAGTATTCGATGTCCGTGGTGTCGTTTGAATGATCGATTTTTACGCGCGTGAGATCAACGCCCTCCTCACGAAAAATCTCGATCTGGCGTCTCGCCACCTGACCCGTCGGGTACGAATGCACCATCAACGGTATTCCCGTTTCAATCTGCGCGCGAGCCGCAGCCCGGGCCATCAACTCGAGATCCACGGTGACACCCTCGAAGTCAGCCGCGCATTTCAGAATTCCAGCCTTAATTCCGGTTCCACGAAATCCGTCGTTGATGTCTTTGATGAATTCTCGAGCCATTTGATTGGGTGATACACCTCGCAGAAATCTCGGCACGTCCAGCCACCAGCCGGTGACGTTGATGATGTTGACACCAGATCCTTCAGCCACTGCGACCAAAAGTTCTGGATCCCGTCCCAAATCGTAGGTCGTGGCATCAACGATGGTATCGATGCCCTCGGCCTTTACCTTTTTGAACGTGTCGATTGCACGAGCCTCGCGATCTTCGGGACCAAACAAATCCGGATAAGTCCGAAACATCGCAGGGGCACTCACCATGACATGTTCGTGCATAAGGGTGAAACCAAGATCATCCGACGAAATGGGTCCCAACACTGAGTTAATGGTTGTCATAGCAAACCTCCAGCACTTTTAGCCACCAAATCACCTCGGTAAAAAGATACGTTGCCTTAGCATTATGTCAAACCATTAACGACTCAAGATCCCGACCGTGTGAACGCTCCATTTAACGTTTTGGAGGCAATCCTCGGGAGTGCGCCGTGCTGACCCACGCGATCGCACATCGTTCCTATGATTGGTTATTCTAGATAGCGACTGATTACCAATGAGTTCAACGGATCTGAGGGCGTAATGGATATTCAACCGGAGGCTGCAGGATTTGATAGGGATCGCTTAGCGCGAATTACCGATCACCTCGACCGCAATTACATTGCGGCAGGAAAACTCGTCGGCTGCCAGACCCTGGTCGCACGACACGGCCATTTAGCGTATTTCCAGTCCCTCGGGGAAGCCGACCGAGAACGACATCTTCCCATCGCCGATGACACCATTTTCCGCATCTACTCGATGAGCAAACCCATCACCTCCGTTGCACTCATGCAGCTTTATGAAAAAGGTTATTTTCAACTCAACGATCCCGTGCACCGCGTCATTCCCGAATGGAAGAACTTACCCGTCTGGGTATCGGGCGACGAGCCGCCCTTCAATACCCGTGCGGCTAAGCGGCCCATGACCTTTCGCGATCTACTGAGTCACTCGGGAGGCCTCACCTACGGGGGCGGACAACACCCCGTCGAAAAGGCCTATGCCGCAGTCGGGATGCGCAGCGAGGAGGGCGAAACGCTCGAGAGTTTCGTCCACAAGCTCGGCCAGGTCCCATTGCGTTATTCGCCGGGAGAAGCTTGGCTCTATTCGTATTCAACCGATGTTTGCGGCTATCTAGTTCAGGCGATTTCCGGCGCGTCCTTTGATGAGTATCTGCAAGCCGAAATATTTGACCCGCTCGGCATGGTAGATACCGGTTTCTCGGTGCCGACCAAAGACGCAAACAGGTTTGCCGCAAACTACGCCCGCCGGCATGACAAATCTCTCGCCGTGATCGACGATCCGGCTTCGAGCGCCTATCTGCAGCCAAAGACTTTTTTTTCGGGCGGGGGTGGCTTGGTCGGCACGTCTCACGATTATTGGCGTTTTTGCGAAATGCTTCGTCGCGGTGGTGAACTCGACGGGGCTCGAATCCTCGGACCACGTACCATTGAACTCATGCGTACGAATCACTTACCCGACGGCGGTGACTTGTCGAGCCTCGCCTTAGGCGCTTTTTCTGAGACCGCCTACGAAGGCATCGGCTTTGGGCTTGGTTTCGCGACCACTCTCGGCACGGTCGACGCGGGCCAGTTCGGCGCCGGCGACTACTTTTGGGGCGGAGCAGCATCCACGATATTTTGGGTTGATCCCCATGAAGATTTGGTGGTGATTTTCATGACGCAACTCATGCCGTCAAACACCTTCAATTTCCGCGGCCAACTTAAGAACCTGGTGTATTCCGCCATCGTCGACTGATGCAGACTCAACTCCAATTCGACAATCGCTTTCTTGCCGAATTACCCGGGGACTCGGAGTCAAGAAACTTCGTTCGCGAAGTTCTTGGCGCCTGTTATTCGCGGGTTCAACCGACACCGGTTCGCGACCCCAAGTTGGTCGCGGTTTCATCCGAAACCGCTAACCTCCTCGGTATCGATTCTAAAGACTGTGCGTCAGAGACGTTTCTCCAAGTATTAGCAGGCAACAAGCTACTCCCCGGAATGGATCCATTTGCGATGTGTTACGGCGGTCATCAATTTGGCAATTGGGCCGGCCAACTTGGCGATGGGCGTGCCATCAATCTTGGTGACGTCGTGACCGACCGGCAAAAGCGCTACGCCTTGCAATTAAAGGGCGCGGGGCCGACGCCCTACTCCAGAACAGCCGACGGTCTCGCCGTGCTACGTTCATCGCTCCGAGAATTCTTGTGCAGCGAAGCAATGCACCATCTAGGGGTTCCGACGACGCGCGCGTTGTCCCTTGCCTTAACGGGCGAGGAAGTCGTCCGCGACATACTTTACGACGGCCACCCTCAAGCGGAGCCGGGTGCGATCGTATGTCGTGTCGCGCCCACCTTCTTGCGGTTCGGCAATTTCGAACTGCTGGCGTCGCGTCATGAAATCAAACTGCTGCAAGATTTAGCCGACTACACCGTGAAGAACCACTTTCCGGAGTCCGGGCCGATCGGCAAAGCAAACACTTACATCGAATGGTTTCAAACAGTTGTCCAATTGACCGCAACCATGATCGTGGAATGGATGCGAGTTGGTTTCGTGCACGGGGTAATGAACACGGACAACATGTCGATATTAGGATTAACAATCGACTACGGTCCCTACGGATGGCTTGAAAATTACGACCCCAATTGGACACCTAACACGACCGATGCAGCCGGACGCCGCTATCGGTTTGGGCAACAACCGGCCATCGCACAATGGAATTTATTGCAGTTTGCCAACGCTATTTACCCTCTCGTCGGGGAGGCCAAACCACTCGAGAACGCATTGTCCGAATTTGCCTCGCTTTACGAGTCCGGGTCCCAACAGATGATGGCCGACAAATTGGGACTGTTGGAGTTTGAATCGCGAGACACAGCATTATTCGATGGACTCGGAAAAGTCCTCTCCTTGGCCGAAACGGATATGACCCTTTTTTACCGTGGCCTTGCGGAAGTGACTCAAGCGATGAGCCCAACCGCCCGCTTAAACTGTCTGCGAGACGCATTTTACGACGAATCCGAGTTGACGGACCCTGTTACCAACGAAATTTCTGGGTGGCTCAACGATTATCTGGAACGCGCCGCCCCGGATCCCTTCTCAGACGAGCAACGACGTGACCGTATGAACCAAGTCAATCCGCTCTACGTACTGAGAAATTACAGGGCGCAATTGGCGATCGATGCCGCCGCCGAGGGTGACTTCGCTTCGGTAACTGAGTTACTCGATGTGCTGCGCAAACCGTATACCCGGCAGCCAGATCGGGAAGAATACGCTGCCAAACGCCCCGAGTGGGCTCGACATCGTGTCGGCTGTTCGATGCTTTCTTGTAGCTCTTGATGAGCGTATCTGACTTTTCTATCCGCCGAATCGCGGCGCCTTTAGGGGCGACCATTGAAGGGCTCGACGTTCGAACAATGGATGATGAGGCTTGGTTAACCATCGATCAGTTGTTCTGCCAACACAAAGTCCTTGTATTCCCAGAACAGCAGCTAACACCTCAGGACCACATGGACTTTGCATGCCGTTGGGGCAAGCTGGTTCGACATCCCTACGCCGGGCTCGATGAGTACCCGGAAATCATTGAACTGGTCAACGTCGGCAAACGCCGAGACATCAACCAACATTGGCACTCCGACATGACCTACAACGAGGCACCACCCAAACTCACCATGTTGTACGCGCTTGAAACACCTGAGATCGGCGGCGATACCGCCTTTGCCAACCAAGAATTAGCCTACGCGAGCCTCTCAGACGGCATCCGAAAGACCATCGACCCGCTCGAGGCGATCCATTCTGCAGCCGGACTCGCGCGAACGTACGGCGAGACCGTCGAGACCGCTCCCGAAGCAAATCACCCCGTGGTGAGAACACACGATCAAACTCAAAATCGGTCGTTGTACGTCTGTCGAGCGTTCACCCGCCAGTTTTGTGGATGGAATCCAGACGAGAGTCATGCGCTACTCGATTTCCTCTTTGAACACTCGTGCCGTCCTGAATTCCAAGCTCGACACGCTTGGTCAAAGAACGATCTCATTATGTGGGATAACCGGAGCGTCATGCATTTCGCGGTTCATGACCACGACGATGAACCACGCCGCATTCACCGATTACAAGTCGAAGGAGAAATACCGCGATAGCACGATGTCTCGTGCACGCTCCTATTCGATAATCTTATTGATCGCGTACTCAACAATGCCCCGCGCGCCCGCAATCTTGAGCTTGGGCACAATCGATCGCACAAAGGATTCTTCAACGATGGAATTGACATCCACCCACTCTTCGTCGGCAAGCGCTGAAACGGTTGGCGTCTGAAGCGCTGGGAGAACACCTACCACCGCTTCGAGATCCGCCCGTCGGACATTCATCATCAGGCCCACCTTGCCCTCCGCTGCCAAACACGCTTTCAACATCAGTTCGATATTAGCCACCTTCTCGCTTTTCCAAGAGTCGGAAGCAGCAGCGTGATTTACGATCAGACGCGGTGTACTGGCAAGAACTTCATCGACAATGCGTAGATTGTTCGCGCGCAGCGAGCTACCCGTTTCCGTGACTTCGACAATCGCATCCGCAAGTTTCGGGGGCTTGACTTCGGTTGCTCCCCATGAAAATTCGACGTCGGCCGTGACGCCGTGGTCCGCCAAGTAGTTTCGGGTGATATTAACCACCTCCGTCGCAATCCGTTTTCCCTGCAAATCAGCGACCGTTTTAACGGACGAGTCCTCCGGAACACAGAGCACCCAGCGTGTCGGTCGACGACTGACTTTTGAATAAACGAGCTCGCATACTTCGGCGACATCGGCATCGGTTTCGACAACCCAATCGTGCCCCGTGATCCCCGCATCCAAAACGCCTTGTTCCACGTAGCGAGCCATCTCCTGTGCACGCACCAACAAACAATCGATTTCGGGGTCGTCCACGGTCGGATAATACGATCGCGTGGAAAACGTAATTTGATAGCCTGCGCGCCGAAATAATTCCGCCGTCGGTTCTTGCAAGCTACCGGAAGGAACGCCCAACTTAAGTACGTTTGCCATGCTCACCCGTAAACCTTTTTCGGATCAAAAACTCGATCGGCAATTACGGTCTCGAGACCTGTGTCTGGGTTGATTTCGCGAAAAAAACAACTTTCGTAACCCTCGTGGCACGCGGCACCACCCACTTGTTCGACCTTAACCAAAATCGTATCGGCATCGCAGTCGTAAAAGATCTGCCTAAGTTCCTGCACATGACCGCTCTCCTCCCCTTTTCGCCACAGCGTGTTTCTACTGCGGCTGAAATAACAAACCCTTCGGGTTTTCAGGGTCTCGGCGTACGCAGTCTCATTCATGTACGCCAACATCAGCACGGCGCCACTGCCAACGTCTTGGGCGATGACGGGAATTAAGGGTGTTGCTGCGAAGTCGGGTCCGCTCATGGTGTTAGTGTCCACCAATTTTTAGGTGGCGCATCCTATATGGAAGTTGACGCCTGTGGTAGTTCGACGTCATACCCCGCATAGGCTAACGAACGTCAAATCGACTTCCCAACCGTGCCATACCGCCCGATACGGCGATCGGAGTCCCGTCTGCACGCCAGCATGATGATCCCGTCATCGTACCGCCCTTGAAAACGACCATGCCCATCCCACCGCCGATTAAACGAACTTCGTTCAATGCGTGGCCACGCCTCTCGATGCCACGCAAAACGCTTTGTTCAAAGCCCTGCTCGATTTCGAGCTCTTGACCTTGGGTCCAAATCCGCGGAGCCTCGACCGCCGTTTGGGGATCCATGCCATGATCAATCACATTGATCACAGCCTGCATTGCCGAAGGAAAGATCCGAGTCGCCCCGGGCAAGCCAAGCGCGAACCACGGCTCGTCCCCGGTCATGACAATGAGTGGCGACATGCTGCTGGTCATTCGTTTCCCGGGTGCAATGGAATTGGCGAAACCTGGATGCGGATCAAAAATGTTCATCGTGTTGTTTAGCAACATGCCGGTCCCCGGAACCATCACTTTCGACCCGAAGGGCGCATGAATTGTCTGCGTCGTAGCAATCACGTTGCCGTCAGCATCGGCCGCCGTCACGTGCGTCGTGTGTGGCGACTCGCCACTTGCTGTATCCGTTACCGAGCGCGCTCGACGCATATCAATCTCCTGCCGGCGTTTATCGGCATACGCTGTCGACGTCAGCATGGTGACCGGGACATCGACGAAGGCAGGATCTCCCGTGTATTGCTTGCGATCCTCGAACCCGAGCTTAAGGGTTTCGGCAATCACATGGATGGAATCCACGGATCCGAATCCCATCGAAGCCAAATCAAATCCTTCGAGTATGTTGAGCATTTCGATCACTTGAACCCCACCCGCCGAAGGTGGTGGGGGCCCAATAACTCGGTACCCGCGATAACTACCTGAGACGACCGTGTCGATGACGGTTCCGTAATTTTTAAGGTCGGCGGCCGTGATGATCCCACCAATACTTTGAAGGTAGTCGACGGTAGAAGCGCCGAGTTCACCTTGGTAGAGAAAATTAGGGCCGAACTTGGCGATGTTCTTTAGCGTTTCGGCATAGTCCCGCTGAACCACCAAATCGCCTTCCCTAATAGGATTTCCGTCCGGGAGGTAGATTTTCGAAGTCTCCGGGAACCTCGACATCGACGGTGCAACGGCTCGGACAATACCGCTTAGGTATGCGGTTGCCCGAAAACCGTTGGCCGCAAATCCTATCGCGGGTCGCAGTACGTCTTCGAGCGACAACCGACCACACCGATCAAGCGTCTCGCACCATCCCGCTAAAGACCCGGGAACACCCACGGCAAGCGGCCCCACGTCGTTTTCGTCATCCCGCGTTTTCTGATAGTCGGGCCACGTATTAGAAACGGTCCGGTACATCTCGGGCGTCGCGGCCGCAGGCGCAACCGCATAATTATTGATGAACCAATGAGAACCATCGTCGCGTCGAACATTCGCCATACCGGCACCGAATATGCCTACCATCATCGGCTCTACCACGGTGAGTGCAAATAGAGCCGCAATCGCTGCATCAATCGCATTACCTCCGGCCGCCAGCATCTCCGCGCCTGCCGCTGACCCAAGTGGATGATTCGTAACGATCACGCCGCGTGATCCGATCGCAGGGCGTTTATCCAAATCAATATTCACGATGTTTCCGTCGGCACCTACCCTCCCATCATCCGCGGATCGCTTTGCTCGCTCAACCGCCCTATATGCTCAACCATCAGGCCGGCAGATTCCGATATGATTTCCACGGCCTTAACTTGGCCATCACGAGCGCAGCACACAAGGATACCGCTGCACCTTTCTGCCAAAATGCACCGATTAGGTACCGAGACCGCCTTCGAAGTCCTGGCCCGAGCCGAAGCCCTCAAGAACTCCGGTCGCGACATCATCAACCTCGGCATCGGACAGCCGGATTTCAAGACCCCTGACCACATCGTCGAGGCAGCCATTAAGGCGCTGCGCGACGGTCATCACGGCTATACACCGGCGCCAGGAATTCCTGAACTTCGCGAAGCGGTCGCTGCCGACATCGTCAAGAACCGCGGCATTGAAATCGACCCAAAACAGGTTCTAGTGATGCCCGGCGGCAAGGTCACCATGTTTTTTGCGATTCTTATGTTTGGCGAAGCCGGGGCAGAAATACTCTATCCAAATCCAGGTTTCCCCATCTACGAATCGGTCATTGAATTTTCCGGCGCCCAGGCGATTCCGATCCCGTTGCTCGAAGATCGCGATTTCTCGTTCAACGCCGACAGTGTCCTCAGCCAAATTACCCCGCGAACACGGCTGGTGATCCTTAACTCGCCCGCTAACCCAACAGGCGGTGCGGTCGCCAAAGTAGAAGTCGACAAACTCGTGGCCGGTCTCGCCGAACACCCCGAAGTCGCTATCCTCAGCGACGAGATCTATTCACGCATGTGCTACGACGGTCACGACCACGTTTCGCTTCTGCATTACCCAGAGATTCACGATCGCCTCATCCTCCTCGATGGGTGGAGTAAAACCTATGCCATGACCGGATGGCGACTTGGTTATTCTGTTTGGCCAGAAACGCTCGTGGATCAAGCCACTCGACTGGCCGTGAACTGTCACTCCTGTGTCAACGCGAGCGCACAATATGCGGGACTTGCGGCCCTCGAAGGTCCTCAAATTAACGCGACACAGATGGTGGCTGCCTTTGATGAGCGGCGTAAGGTGATCGTCGAGCAACTGAATGCTCTTCCGGGATTCCGCTGTCGAATGCCGGGCGGGGCGTTTTACGCCTTCCCTAACATAGAAGACACGGGATTCGACGCGAAAACGTTACAGAATCGACTGCTGGAAGAAGTCGGCGTGGCTACCGTCGCCGGAACCAGTTTTGGCGCCTTAGGCGAGGGGTTTATTCGCTTCTCGTACGCGAGTTCTACCGAGAGCATCATCGAGGCCGTCGAGCGCATCCACGGATTTCTTAGCCAATCCATGTAGATCATTCGCGTCGCTTAGGTGGTGACGAGTCCTTTGTGCCGCAACATCGCCGATGGATCCGGTTCCCGTCCCCGAAACGCCTTGTAGCCATCGATCGCATCCTTGGATCCGCCGACTTCAAGGATTTCTTGAAGGAATCGTTGTCCGGTGGGTCTATGGAATACGCTCGTTTCTTCAAACGCGGCAAATGCGTCGGCCGATAGAACCTCGGACCACAGGTAACTGTAGTAGCCGGCGGCATACCCTCCTGAAAAGATATGGCCGAACGCCCACGGGAAACGATCGTACTCTGGCGGACGCACCAGGCCGGTTCGTTGGCGCACGTCGAGCATGGCCTCAAGCGGACCGAGCGCTGACTGACTCGTATGCAACGCCATATCCAGTAGTCCAAACTCGAGTTGTCTCACCATCGCCAAACCTGACTGAAAGTTACGCGCGTCAAGTAAGCGTTTGAGCAGTGCCTCGGGCAACGGATCGCCCGTTTGCCAGTGACTCGAGATGAGGCCGATCGATTCGGCCTGCCAGCACCAGTTCTCCATGAATTGACTCGGCAATTCCACGGCATCCCACTCGACACCATTGATCCCTGAAACCGCAGCACAAGCTTGTCGCGTGAGCATATGATGGAGTCCATGACCAAATTCATGAAACAAAGTGACCACTTCCGAGTGCGTCAACAGTGCAGGAACGTCACCAACCGGTGGCGTAAAGTTACAGGTGAGAAACGCTGCCGGTAACTGCAGGAAATTACCGGACTCGCGTCGCACTCGGCAATCGTCCATCCACGCGCCACCCTGTTTGTGCGGCCGAGCAAAGGCGTCGACGTAGAACCGCGCGATACGATCCTCATCGCGAAAAATCTCGAAAAACAATACGTCATCGTGCCAGCGATCAGGCGCGACAGCGCGTTGCACCTTGATCCCGTACAAACGCTCGACCACCCCGAACATTCCCGTGAGTACCCTCTCCATGGGGAAATACGGACGCAATTCTTCTTCAGAAATCGCGTATTTCTCTTGGCGTAGTCGTTCAGACAAAAACCGTGTGTCCCACGGACAGACCTCCTCGATTCCGAACTTTTCCAGCGCGAAGTCGGAAAGTTCGGCCAGGTCCTCGCGCGCCTTCGGTAACGACTTCTCGAGAAGATTCTCGAGAAACCCTTCGATCTCACCAGGACCGTCTGTCATTTTCTTGGCCACCGACAACTCCGCGTAGTTGGCGTAACCGAGGAGCTGTGCCTTCTCGTGCCGCAGCATAAGTATTTCCGTCATGATCTTCGTGTTGTCGAAGTTTCCGGCGTGAGGCCCTCTATCCGATGCTCGTGTGATGTAGGCCTCGTGCACTTCGCGCCGTAACTCCCGATCATCCGCGTGATCCATAATGGCCGCGTAGGAAGGCATTTCCAGTGTCACCAGATAGCCCTCGAGGCCTCGTAGTCGTGCTGCCTCGGCCGCGATCGCCAAATTGACATCTGGCAACCCACGCAACGAATCAGACTTCTCCAAAAGCCGAGTCCAGGCATCCGACGCATCAAGTACGTTGTTCTGAAATTCACTTGAGAGAACGGCAAGTCGATCGCAGATATCAGCAAATCGCTTCTTCGCTCGGTTATCAAGAGCCACCCCGGACAACTCGAAATCGAGCAAGGCGTTATCGACAACTTTTTTCTGTGGTGCGGATAATTTGTCGTTATACGCTCTGCTCGAGCGTAAGTTTTTGTAGGCGTCGTAAAGCGAATGCGATTGCCCGAGCTCCGTCGAATATTGCGTCAACGCCACTAAACATCCGTCGTGAGCCGCCCGCAACGCTTCGGTGTTGACGACTGCGTTTAGGTGAGCAATTGGTCCCCAGGCCTTCGTTAAGCGATCATCAATCTCCTCGAGTGGTGCCACGAAGGCGTCCCAAGTGGGGTCATCACCTGCACGGTCAACGATTCCTTCGATCTCTTCCCGATTAGACGCCAACAATTGTTTGATTGTTTCCTCGATCTCATCAACGTCGATACCGCTAAAGTTGGGTAAGCCGTCTATCTCTGTAAAAGTTTCCGTCACACCGCTACACCGTTTACCACGAATAAAGATCTTCACGGTCAATCGTCTGCAATTCAAGCCGTCGGGTAACGGGTTACACTGGTGATAGATCCCTTGGAGACGACGATGGCCATCAAACCCATTTTTGAATCGGTCGACGAACTCAAGCAAACCATCGAAAACCTAAGCATCGAAGCGCTGGCAAAAGAACTTGCCGGACCAAAACCACCGCTTCTACTCGATATTCGCGAAATTCAGGAACAGATCGATTTAGGCACCATCCCCGGCGCAATCCATGCACCTCGAGGCATGCTCGAATTTTGGGCCGACCCTGCCAGTCCTTATTTCCGTAACTACTTTACGGAGGAGCAGCGCACCGTCGTTTTTTGTGCCGGTGGTGGGCGATCCGCTTTTGCGGCAAAGGCGCTGTTGGACATGGGTTACCAGGACGTCGCCCACCTTGAAGAAGGGTTTTCTGGCTGGGCAAAAGCGGGTCAAACAGTCGAGGAAACGGCGAGTCGCTCTCGCTGGATGCGTAAACCGGAAGACGTAAGACCCGCGATTTGGGTTGGACACCTCAGCATCAACGTTCCAGATCCAGCTAAAAGCAAAGCCTTTTTCGTCGCAACCGGGATGCGTGACCTGTCACCTGGTTCCGATATCGCGATTCTCGAACTACGAGGTGGAACGCACCTCATTCTGGCGAAAGGCGAGCCGGCAGACGATCTTCAAGCGCCATTTGATCTCATGGTTGATGACATCGACGCCAGTCACGCAGCGTTTGCTGAGCTCGGCCTTGAGCCCGGCCCCATCTCTGAGTCCCGCTTCCACCGCTCGTTCATCCTCAAAGAACCCGGGGACCATAGCGTTGTGGTTCACTCGAGCCATGTCGAGGGGGTCGTCTGATCGAGTCGAAAAAGACGTCCGAAGGAATCGTTTCTCGCAAACCCCGAATCGAGGCGGGTCGTCAAGAGGTCGGTAGTTTTACCCAAGGGAGTGTCGTCGGTCACTTGGTTCGCCTCGGTGCGTTCATGGCAATGGGCTCGATCACCATGAACATCGCCCAACTTGGCGAAGCCGTCTACCTAGGCTTCTTAGGCACGGAAGCCCTTGCAGCTATGGGCTTTGCGTACCCCATCACCATCACGCTATTCGCGTTCGCCGCAGGAATCGGCACAGGCGCTTCGTCGGTGATTGCGAGGGCAGCCGGTGGCGGGGATCGCGGCAACGTCCGGCGCTTGGTTTCTCATGCCCAATTACTGGCAGTGCTCGTCGGAACCATTCTCGCCATCGTTGGCTATTTCGCAGCCCCCTCCATCGCCTCGCTGCTCGGGGCGCAAGACACCGTGCGCAGCATGACCATCGAGTACCTGCAGGTCTAC